>SXXA01000131.1 GCA_005791325.1 Actinomycetota bacterium
AATCCAGCGGTTGTGCGGCCATGCTGATGCGGGTGCACTGGTTGTATGGGGAAAATGGAACGCATTTTGTATCCACCATTCGTCGTTTATTACGAAGGGGCGATCCAGTTTCCGTGGTGGATGATCAATGGGGATGTCCAACGCCAACCCGATATGTGGCCAAAATGGTGAGATATTGGATTGAGCATCAGTTGCCATTGGGGATTCTTCATTTGAGTGGGGATGAATGGGTTCGATGGGTGGATGTGGCGTCACGGATTGCGGCCGTTGATGGTAAAGTGGGGATGGTGAAACCGGTTCCAACCACACAGTTTCCCCGTCCGGCCAAACGGCCAGCGAATGGTCGATTGTCTCACCACTTGGCCCATTCATGGGGGATGCCCTCATTTAACTGGCAAAATGAATTAATCGACTATTTGCGTAATATGAATTAAAATGACCAAATGGGGAGGGTTTCCCCAATATTTAAGTGATTGAAGAAGTGGGTGGCGGATATGTCATTATATTTGGTTGCAATTACCCATCATACGGCCACCAGTCAAGAGCTGGAATCCGTTTATTTAGACCAATCAGAGCGAGAAGAATTGGGGGCGCGATTATTATTAATGGGGATTGGTTCCGTATTTATTGCCACCTGTAATCGTTTTGAATTGGTGGCCGAAGGGTCGGATGCCTCGTTGATTCATCGTGTGGTAATGGATTATATGGCCACTCGTCGTTCGGTGACGCCCCTATTTTGGCGACGTCATGCCGTGATTGCCCACGATCGTGAGGCGATGTTGCATCTGTTTAAAGTGGCATCAGGTATGGATTCAATGATTATAGGGGAAGATGAGATTTTGTCTCAGGTTAAAAATGCGTACGCCCTTTATTTGGAACGGGGGTATACCACACCCGTATTAAACAAGGTGTTTCAATTGGCCATTTCTGTTGGAAAACGAGCGCGCCACGAAACCAGTATTTCGAAGGGATCGTATTCGGTGAGTTCCTTGGCAATTGATTATTTTAGAAAATTAGATTTGGAATGGTTTAATCGGTCGGTATTAATTGTAGGGGCTGGAATGATGGGGATTCGTACCCTTAAGAAGTTGCATGCATTGGGACATCAACGACTGACATTGGTGAATCGGACGGATATAAAGTTGCGGCCATTTTTGGAGTCATTTAAGGTAAATACCTTTCCGTTTGAGGCGTTATCGACGCGCATTAACGATTATGATGTGGTGGTGATGGCGGTGGCAGTTCCAAAACCAATCGTGACGGCATCATGGAATGTGGCACAGGTTCAATTAATGTTAGATTTGGGGATGCCACGCAATATAGAAGTGGGGATTGGGCAACATGTGATTACGGTAGAAACCCTTAAATCGTTAACGGATGCCAATGTGGCCAGGCGCCGAGATGAAATGGAGAAGGTATCTGAGATCATTGAGGCTGAATTGGATCGATTTGCTGAATGGGTGGGATATCGCGAAACGGTGGTGGTATGACGCCCATTCGATTGGGCACCCGATCATCACCATTGGCGATGGCCCAAGCAAGTTTGGTTCGTGACGTAATTCGACACGTTAATCCCGCACTTGAGCCGGTGATATGCCCAATGACTACGTTGGGGGATCGGGTTGATGGTCCATTGCAGGAAATGGGTGGAAAAGGGGTTTTTATTCGTGATATAGAACAAGCATTATTGGATCATCACATTGATATGGCGGTTCATTCTTTAAAAGACGTCACGGCCAATATGGCAGATGGTACGATACTGGGGGGATTTGTGGGTAATGAATCGTGTCGGGATTGTTTGGTGGGTCCGGCGGGGGTGTCGTTAGCCACATTACCAGTGGGAGCTAAGGTGGGAACGGGTAGTTTGCGGCGAAGGGCTTTGTTGGCGTATCATCGACCGGATGTGGTGGTGGTTCCGATTCGGGGTAACATTCAGCGTCGATTATCGTATTTAACGGAGTTGGATGCCATTATATTGTCGGAAGTGAGTTTGTTGCGATTGCCCGATTTGAGGGTTCAATATGAGCCATTATCCCCTTTGGAATTTGTGCCAGCACCGGGGCAGGGGGTGATTGGATTACAAGTGCGGGAGGATGATATGGGGTTGCAGGAATTGGCAAGGGCGATGAGTCCGGCATTAACTTGGTTGCATGCATCGGCACACATGCAATTTTTAAGGGGTGCCCAATTTGATTGTCGGGTTCCATTGGGGATTTATTCCACGGTGTTGGGTGATGAGTGGGTGGCCACGGTATTTAAAGCGGATGAATGTTTGAAGCAGATGCAGTGGTTTCAATATACGTGTGCGATTATTGAGCGGGAAGAAAAGGCGTTTGAATGGGGGAGTGCCTGTCGGAGCGGATGGTAATGAGGCGGGTTGTAATGTTGGGTCCGGTCATGAATCGGCGGTTGGGGGAGGCTTTGGTGAGTCGGGGGGTTCAATTTATTCATGTACCCTTGTTTCGATTGGCACCACGTCTAGGGGATTGGGCATTAGGGGATGATATTACATGGTCGACGGTGTTGATTGTAACGAGTAAAGAAACGATTCGATGGTTAACCCCATGGGTGGGGTTGTTACAAAATCGGCAGGTGTATGCGGTTGGGCCTACAACGGCTCGGGCATTGGGTCGAGAGGGGATTGATTGTAGTGAGGCCCCGCCCCCGTATTCATTTGAGTCGGTGGTAAGGTATTTGCCATTTGATTTAGATGGGCAGCGGGTATTGATTCCGGGATCAGAGTGGGCGGATACCCGATTGGATGGTGAGTTGTTGGCTAGGGGAGCGTTGGTGAGGCGGTGTTCGGTGTATTGTCCCGTACCAACGGGTTTTCCGTTACCCTATTTAAGAGCGGGTGATGTGGTAGTGGTGAGTAGTCCAGCGCAAGCGGTGGTATTGGGGGAGGTGGCTGCGAGGGTGGTAGCGGTTGGGGAAAAAGCCCATAGGGCGAGGGTGGGTTCAGAGTATGTTGCGGTGGGGGATGAGGGGGGGTTGTTGGGGGTTATTTTAACCCCACCCTAACCCTGAAGCACTTTAGCTTGGGGACCTGCGGTCCCCAAGTCCCAGCAAAGGGGTTTCATCCCTTTAGATCGCCAAACCAAGGGGCGGAGCCCCGAGGGATTTTAAAGGGGCTTCGCCCCTTTAAATGGG
>SXXA01000132.1 GCA_005791325.1 Actinomycetota bacterium
AACCGCTCGAGATAATACTTTGTAACAGGTTTCCATATCCGTTAAATTCAGATTGGTCATCATATTTGAAAATAATGTTAAGACTCGATTTCCAATTGAATGCCAAAAATATAAAACACGGTGACAGTCTCCGGTTAAAAACCGAGACCCGTACACCACCTCCGCCACACCATCTTCAATGGGCTTTAATAGTTTAGGGTAATCTTGCGGACTATACTCCAAATCAGCATCTTGAATTAATACCACATCCCCCGTCGCTTGTTGTAAACCCGTTCGAATCGCCGCCCCTTTCCCCATATTAACAGGGTGAACCGCTAAGTGATCGATAGATGACCGCAACTCAGACTGTAACAACTCAAGGGTCCCATCTTGCGATGCATCATCCACCACAATCAGTTCAATATCGTGGGAAATGGGCGCCGATCGAACCCGATGGATCACTTCCCTAATGGTATTGTATTCATTATAACAAGGCATCAGTATGGAAACTTTCATGCAGGTATAGTAAATGAAATTATTCAAAAAGCCCATATCAAAATCAATCGCACCGGTTGATTGATTCAGAATGCCCAACCACCCCTTCACCCACTTAATCTAATACATACCCTTTCTCCATCTCGGTTAGTGGCCGACACGCCCGAACCCACCGACGCCCACCTGCCACGCAACGATACAACGCCTCCCGCCATGGCAACGGCACCTTCAAACCCCACGTTACCCACCATTTTGGACCCCATAAGGTACTTAATACCCATAACACCGCGGTAGACCCCTCAGCTGATTCACCCAATCGAACATACACCACGCGATCGTGTGAGGCAGACCACCCCCCAAGTTGCTGGGAAGCCTGCCCCCCCAACGGGGCCATATACACCCGTTTTACGCCCTGCTTCAACTGGAGCCGAATCATCCAACGCACCCACCCATTACACAACCCACACGTGGCATCATATAACACCACATGATCCAAAGAACCCACCCCGTTTTGTATCATAAAATGTCAATCGGTCGAAGGCGAACCACCACTTCCATATGGGGCGTATTGGGGAACATATCCACCCCCTGAATCACATCTGGTTGATAACCTAGCCCCATTAATTGTCCCAAATCATGGGCCAAGGTCTTGGGTTGGCACGATACCATTACCACCTGTTTAGGTCTTAACGCCACCATCCTTAGAATAGACTTTGGCTCCATGCCTGAGCGTGGGGGATCCGCAATCACCACATCCGGTCGCAATGGATCTCGTTCCATCTCTTTTAACACCCGTCGAACCGTTCCTTCGATAATGGTCAGGTTGCCAACCTGATTCAGTTGGGCATTGCGATGGGCTGATTGAATGGCGTACGGATTGGATTCAATGCCCACCACCCACGCCACTTTCTTGGCCAGTGCCAACCCAATTCCCCCGCCCCCACAATACAAATCCAAAATACCCCAATCAGATTGTGGATCGACCAACGCTTCAATCACCCCGTGTAAGGCCGTCACTTGGGTGGCGTTGGTTTGAAAAAATGAATAGGGTTCAATCTCATACAAGGTGTCCCCAACGGCATCCTGTAAGGTCAATGACCCCGCCATCACAGTGACCTGATCTGAAAATGCAGAATCAGACCAAGTGGCTTGAATCGCCATCCCCACCCCCTGTATACCCCAACGCCCCATTAACATAGTGGCCAACGCCCCCATGGCATCGGTGATGGGGCTTGCCACCACCACTACCACAATGGCAGCCCCCGTATGCTGGGAATGTCGAATCATGAGATAGCGCAATACCCCCTCGTGGGAAACGGGGTCATACGCCGATAACCCCCATTGACTCACCCATATCATGACAAGTTGATGTAAGTCTTGCCAAAATGGAACGGTCAATTGGCACTGTGGAACCGGCCATACCCGTTTAAAGTCACCCCGTGCTTTGAGCCCCAAGACCACCCCATCGGGTCCCAATCCAAACGAAAACTCCATTTTATTTCGATAGTGTCGCAACGTGGGGGCCTCTATCATGGGCCTCATAAGGGTGGCCCAAGTAGGGTTAATGGATTGAATATGCTGGGCCAACCATGCCTGTTTTAGGGTGGCTTGTTCGGCCGTAGACACCCCCTGAAAGCGACACCCCCCACAAGTGGGATAATGGTCACAAGCCGACTGGGTCCGCCACGGACTGCCACTTGATACAGACAATAATCGACCGTTGGCACGCCGTCGACGCTGTTGAATGACATCATAGGTGACATGCTCACCTAACAAGGCCCCCTGAATCGATACAGCGATACCGTCCTGTCGTATCACCCCGCAACCCCCCTCCCCCCAGTCAGTCACCACCCCCTCAAATGGGATTCGGTACGGAATACGGGCTCCTGACCGGCTCATATTACGGGTTGCGGGTGGAATCATTGCCGTCACAGCGTATTTTTCGAATACGATTGCCACTCACTTCTTTCACCACCAATTCGTAATCCCCCACTTGAATTCGCTCCCCTTCGGCTGGCACTTTTCCTAATTCATGTAACACAAACCCCCCAATGGTATCGTAATTTTCGCTATCTGGAATGGGCAGAGGCAAGCGTTCCAAAATATCAGCAATCGCCATCCCCCCATCCAACTCATATTGATTCTCACCCACTGAATTTAATTGGGGTAACTCATCATCGTATTCATCTTGAATCTCCCCCACAATTTCCTCCATGACATCTTCGAGTGTCACCAACCCTGACATGGATCCAAACTCATCCACCACAATCGCCAAGTGGGTTTTTTGAGCACGAATAACTTTTAAGAAGGTTTCAATATTTTGGGTCTCTGGAATAAATACAATCGGACGAATAATCGATTCAATCGATTCATCTTGATTGGCATCCGACATGGCCAACAAGTCTTTGGCATACACAAATCCAATAACTGCATCTTGTTGTTCTCGGTAAACCGGAATGCGAGAATGGCCCTGATTAAATATCACCCGCTTAACATCCATAATGGTAGACATTACCTCCACACAAATGGCATCTGAACGAGGGGTCATAATTTCTCGCACCGTTGTTTCAGACAGCGACACAATCCGATGAATCATTTTTCGTTCATCCTCTTCAATGGTGCCTTGTTTTTCGGCCGTATCAACCAACTCAATCCATTCATCCGAACGAGACCGACCCCCACCCGTCACTCTGGCATTCCCACCCCGCTCCTGTAACCACTGCCACCACGGTGCCACAAACCGAACAAGCCCACCCACAGATTGAACCCACCCCGTTACCCCATCGGGCCAGCGTGAAACCACCCATGACGGAACGATATTCGCAACCACCCACCCTGCACCACACCCCCACACACATACCAAGGTGGCATCTATCGCCGTTAATTCAAGTGGGTTAATGCGCCCTATAATCACCCACCAATACGCAAAAGAAACCGTGGCCCCACAAAAAGATACCCATTGTAGCGCACCCAATCCCCCACTTAAGCATCGCCACTCCGAGGCTGAATAATACGCCCCCCCCTTGGCCAACCGAACCCCTTTGGCCATAATACTAGCCACGGCCATCATTCCCAACAACCCAATGGCCGCCATCAGCGGCACATGGACACCCAACCAAGTTAGTATCATGACCGCTCCATTCTATGGGACATAATAGTGCCACATGAGTATACAAGCCCCAATCGATACGGCGACTACCGCCACCAACACCGCCCCAGCAGCCATATCTTTAACATCTTTGGCTGCCATTGACCACGTGGGCGACCACGCATCCACCGCACGCTCAATAGCTGAATTAAATAACTCAGCCAATAACACCATCCCAAAACCCATCACCAATATGGCCCACCCCATTCCATCCAATCCCACCCAACTCCCCAACGCAATCCACCAGCCAATCACCGCCACATGAATCACCACATGAACATCCCGACCCCATGCAATCGCCAAGCCATTCCATGCCGCCCCCAATCGTTGAATACGGGTTGATAACCAGGTCATCATGGAATGGCCCGAATCAAGGCATCTTGTGCCAAATACATTTGTTGCCGCCCCGCTTCGGTATCGTCTGAATACCCTAAGGTATGGAGCAACCCATGTACCAACACAAATTTTAATTCGTAAACCACGGTGTTGCCCCACCGTTTGGCATTGGCTCGAATCACCGGCATACACACATATAAATCAGCTCCCCATCCGAATGAATCGGTTAAATCAAAGGTAATAATATCAGTGGGATAATGATGCGATAAGACCTGCGCATTTAATTCAGTCATCGCGGGTTTGGACAAAAAACTCACTTCCAAGGTCCCAGACTTCCCATTCAATATGTGGGTCATGGCCTGATCCAGCCAATGCTGAACATCCAATTCAACCCTGGGATTACCGTTTAGAATAATGTGGTTCATGGGTGTTTCCGTTTTTCAGCGGCATCACGAATCGAATCCATTTCATCTTTGTAATCCACACGGTAGTGATAAACCCCTTTAAATACCCTTAAAAAAGCCTCTTTAATCCGGTCCATTTCTAGCAAAGATAGGGGGCATTCCGCCAATTGATGGTCCTCAATTTTTTCCTGAAAAATGCGATCCACCATGGCTTCAATTTTATGGGGGGTTGGCTTTTCAATCGATTTTACTGCCGCTTCCACACTATCTGCCAACATCACAATCCCCACCTCTTTAAATTGTGGTTTGGGCCCCGCATAGCGAAATTCTTCTTTATTTACATCGGCTGCATCTTCTTCCGTTACCATGGCTTGATTATAAAAAAAGGATACCAATGACGTGCCATGATGTTGCAACATAAAATCCTTAATAATGGTGGGCAATCGATATTTACTAGCCAATTCAACCCCATCTTTTGGATGAGATGCCACAATTAACTTGCTAAGGCGGGGAGATAATGTTGAATGGGGATTATCCCCAATGACCTGATTTTCACTAAAAAACAACGGGCGTTTCATTTTGCCAATATCGTGATAATACGCCCCAACACGGCATAATATGGGGTCAGCATGAATGGATTCAGCTGCCGCTTCAGCCAAATTGGCCACCATTAATGAATGTTGATAAGTTCCGGGGGCCGTCATTAATAGTCGATTTAACAAGGGATGATTTAAATTCGCAAATTCCAACAAAGTTTGTTGGGTGGTAATCCCAAACCATACTTCCATATACGGTAACGCCGCCAACGTGAGCATAGATGAACCAACCCCGGCAATAAAGGCCACCACCATATTAGATAAATACCAAAACGGATCACCATGAGCGGTTAAAAGGCCAATCATAATGACCAACCCTGCGTTCATGACCCCCACAATATATCCTGACACCATTAATTGTGAACGACCATATCGCTTGTAAATTGAAAAAGTGGAAACCGCGGCCGATACAAATAGATACAAAAATACCACATAATTAAATTCGTAAGCTATCGACACCAACAAACTTAATAACACACATAACATTAACGATAAGTTGGGCGTCACCAATAACCCCATCATCATGGCGGCCACCGGAATGGGGACAGCAAAATACCCCTCAATACCTTGTCCGCCCCAATGAATCGCTTCCGTCAAACGAGAAAATCCCAATACAATTAAACTCACTACCCCCATTAACACATAATATTTGGTTTGAAAATAAATACGGCGAACAAAATAAAATACAAATCGATCAACTAAAATCATAAAAGTGGTAACCACCAAAAAGGTTCCAAATAATTTGGCCCAATGGACCCGACTCCCCATCATGCCCAAGGCATATAAAGCGGCAATATCATCCGCACTCACTAAATCCCCCTTCATTACCACCAGTTCCCCCCGTCTCACTTGGGTGGTTAATGGTCGCACTCCCTCCATTTCTCGTCGACGCGCTTCCTGAGTCAATTCCTCGTTATACGCCAAATTAGGCCGCAAGACTTGCAAGATTAACTGGGTGGATACCTCATGCCAATCCGGCGACAAATCGCGGGGGGGGGCCTGCTGAATTTGATCGCGGATGGGTTGCAAATCCGATTGGGCAATCCGATGATTGATGGTATCGGTTAAACGACGAATGGTGACTGCTTCCAACCGATCCATGATTGTAATATCCGTCATAATCGAAACAGGTAACCCACTGGGTGGCGGTTGATTGGTACGAATGGCATTTTGAAGCGTCCATCTCATCGCCCTAATTTTGGCCGTGACATCATCAACCATACGAGCATTGATCACTGGATCAACCGTATAAATACTACTTACCATGGCCGCACGCCTCGTCATTAACAAACGATACTCATTTAAATCACGCTGCGACTGATACGACGCATCCCTAGGGCTAAACACCGTAATTTTGGACACATCCCCCACCATCAAGTCAACTCGTTTTGACCATGATGAGGACATCACCACCGCCGTAAATACCATGGCTCCGAATCCCACGAGACCCACCACACGAAACCGTTTTATCCATTTCCATCGATTGACTTGAGTCACAAAATAATCCATTCCGCAAAATCAAACTGTCTAAACCATGTTTGTTGCCGTTTGGCAAATTGCCTCGTTTTTGTTAGCAATATTGCCTCCAATTCAGAAAGAGGGCGTATTTTAGCATCTAACCAGTGGGCTGTCTCTTTGTATCCAATCGCCTGAAACGATGCCCCCGCTGGATTTACCCCATTTAATAACAACTGTTTCACTTCATCAACCAGACCACTGCTCAACATTGCTTTAACACGGGTATGAATCCGCTGATGGATTACCTCCCGATTCTGGTCCATCACCATCACATGAATATCTGAACGGGGTGATTCGGATTTGGAGGGGTTCATTTTACCTTGTATCGCCACATCCAAGGCTCGAATTAATCGTCGGGGATTCTCGGTACTAACCTGACTCGCCCGCATGGGATCCAATGCACGCAAATCATGCCATAATGCCAACGCCCCTTCCTCATGGTAGCGCACTTCAAGCTACTCTCGATACAAAGACGGGGGATTCAAATCATAATTAAACAACACAGCACTTGCATACAACCCCGTTCCACCACATATCACCCACGGATGATCCGTAATTTGCAACAAATCCCGACACTGAATCAGGTAATCATGCAAGGTAAAAGAATCCGTTGGATCACACACATCAATTAAATGATGCTTGGGATGCTGACGTAATGCCATCGGTACCTTTGCGGTACCAATATCCATCCCACGGTACACTTGAAACGCATCAGCTGAAATAATCTCTGCCCCCCATCGATTGGCCAGTTGAATGGCCAATTCCGTTTTACCGACTGCCGTTGGACCCACCAACAGGGTGATCGGCCTCTTCGGGGTATCTGGAATCCAAGACCAGCGATTCATTGGATGGCCTCTAAAAAATGAGATATTAACTGTTCGGCCTCGTTGGTACCCCACCAAGAGGTGTGGCCATGGTTGGGAATCATACCCAATTGGGTTGAACCAGCAGATATCCAGTTTCGAACCATAGCGGGGGGAATCACCGCATCCCCTGTGGCATGGTACCAATACGTCGGGGATACGGGAGCGGGCCGATCAGCCGAGGCATCCAACCACACCAACGCTCCCTCTAGTTGCGACAAGGACCACGACGGCATCGGCGATACACCATCCCAGAATTGGGTCATAAATCGTTGGGGGTCACGACGAAATAAACGCAATGTGGACGGATGCCCCACCGACCATGCCCCACTCAGAACCAAACTGGGACAATCGGGTCGAACCCAACAGGCCCCCATTGAAAAGGCAATTTGACACCGTGGTGATGGTAATGCATAAAGGGTGTTTGCCATATTAATGGGGGACATTGGAATAATCACGGTGGTGGCCCATGATTTAAATAATGGCCATATTTGATTCACCTGCATCCCCCATCCCAAAATGAGCTGAACCCCTGCACCCTTGCCTTGCCAAGATTGAACCACATTAGACGACATTATGATGCTCTTGAATCAGGGCCATTAGTGATAAAACCTCATGGGGGTGGTGAGACGCACTGAGGGATACACGCAATTGAGGGCGACCTTTCGGTACCGTGGGGTATTGAATCATGGGCACCCACATCCCCGTTTGCCATAAAGAATCGGCCA
>SXXA01000133.1 GCA_005791325.1 Actinomycetota bacterium
ATTGCCCATAATATTTCTTGTGAAGAGTTACCAAGTTCAGGCTCATTTGTGTATGTGAGTCAAGCATTAACGATGTTTCATCAACTGGTATCAGACTGTTTTAATAATATCCAACAATTAAATCGACGTCACCTATTTAACATTCTTACCGAGCTACCAGAACTAATGGTCATACCATTGCGAACACGCTATGGCCGTGTTTGTTTTTTAGATTGTGTTGATACATTTCAAAAAGCATATGATAACAGCGAGACCCCATTAATTGATTGGGTTTCAGACTTATTAACTCAGAATAGTGGCGTAGTTCGTGATGTTATACATGGTAAAACAAGTGGACTAGCGGGTATTGTATACACCCTAATAATGAATCAAAATGATCAATACTGCACAAACATGTTAGACCTATTAAATGATTGTATTGGAGATCAGCGCAACCAGTTCAGCCTATCATTGATTAACACTCGAAATATTAGTCTATTATTCAAAAAAACGGGTTTGTTAAAACATCGCTTAATCGCATCTAGCCAATTTCATTGGGCGTTAATCGTATCAAAATTTAAATCATGTCAAAGTAAAGAAGGATTGGATGCCATTGCAATACCGATCCAAATGTCAGGGCTTTCTAATTCACTAATACGAAAAGTAGTCATGGGGCGTTATAGTATTTATTATAATTTATGTTGTATTAATGGGAGCGTTGAAAATATCAAAAGATTCATTCAACATGGCATTGATCATCCAATATCGTTATATACCTGCCATTCACAATTAAGCAAAGTATTGGTTAGTCGAATGATATACAAAGCCATACATACAATAAAACTTGATCCATTTCATCACATAGTATTGCCACAACTCAATTCTATTTTATCTCGCGATATACAGTGTGATCTAAGTGTTCCCATTACGGATCAGTTATGTAAATATATTGACGAAATTGTGAGTATATTTGAATCTGTAGGTATCCAAGAACCATATGCGAGTGTTGACTGGCAACACCTATTTGAATCGCCATCAGACTCACATGTATTCACAGAAACAATTGTGATCACAGACACGTCCGGATCTGTAACATTATCTGTTTTATTTATTGATCAACAAATTCAGAGTATATTAATCTCAAAAATACCGATAGATAAATAAAAATGAGAAGTGAGGATTTAAATGTGGTTGTTGGGCACCCCCCACTAAATTCACACCCTTATCGCTTGAATCATCTAGCAAATTATGGGTAAATAACACCATGTTTTCAACATGGCTGTGGGGATTATGTGGGTATTATTTATCCAATTTGGTTGGCAAATTGGTCAGACTGCCAGTTCCCATTTGGGCAAGAAAGTGGGTGTATGGCTCATTTAACGCTACCTACGGCGTTGTGGTTTCAGAAGCCGAATTCCCAATTAGCACTTATCCCACCATGGGATCATGGTTTACACGAGGGTTAGTCAACGGATGTCGCCCCCAGTGCGATTCCCCTTGGGTATCCCCCGTGGATGGTGTTGTGGTACAAAGTGGCACTTTAACCAAAGGGGAATTAATTCAAGCCAAAGGGCTGTATTATTCCCTTCGTGATTTAACCCAAACCGACTCCTGGGATACGGGCACATTTATTTGTATTTATTTATCGCCAAAGGACTGCCATCGCATCATGTCCCCCGTATCGGGTCAATTACGTCATGCCACCCATATTCCGGGGTCATTGTACCCTGTTCGACCCCATCAAGTTGCAACCATCCCCCAATTATATTGTGTTAATGAACGATTAAGTATGGGATTAACTACCCCCAATGGCGATCTATTTCTTGTTGCGGTGGGCGCATTAAATGTGGGGTCTATCTCAACCCAATTTGACCCCACTTTCAAGGGGCAACACACCACAACCATATGTCATCGCACCTATCATGGGATATCAACCCAACCAGGTGATTGGTTGGCCACTTTCCATTTAGGTTCAACCGTTATTCTTATTACGCAAGCCGTCTTTACCCCCATACCGGTTGGCCAACCCATCCAAATTGGACAATCATTAGTGGCATCATGACCGATGCCATTAAGGCATTGGCCAAGTCCATGGGATTTTTGGATTGTCGATTCACCTCCCCCTTTTTAACCCATGAATTGGATGACTATCGGCAAATGGTCAAAAATGGTGATTATGGTGATATGGGATATTTAGCGCGACACCTGCCCTTTAAGGAAAACCCCAACCTACTTTTACCGGGTGTTCAAACCGCCATGGTGTTAACGGTATCTTATCGCAATACCTCCCAACAAACCCTAGAGGGGGAATCAAAAATCGCACGATATGCCGCGGGGTTGGATTACCACATGGTTATTAGCAAGCGGCTAAGTGAATGGGTTGACCACATTCAGCCCCTGTTGCCCAACGACTCTTTTTATATTGGGGTGGATTCAAAACCACTACCTGAACGATCCTTGGCACTCAAAGCGGGAATTGGCTTTAAGGGTCGTAACCACATGGTAATTCGACCTGGAATTGGGTCTTATTTTTTTATTGGGGTGGTATTAACCACGGCCTATTTACCACCCGACCCTTCCTTTAAAGGTAGTTGTGGAACATGTACCCGTTGCATTGATGCCTGCCCACCGGCGGCATTGGGTAAAGATGGGCGATTTCATATTCAATCTTGTATTTCATACCAAACCATTGAACGAAAAACACCCCTATCCGATGCCGAACAAACCACCGCATCAGGCTGGGTATTTGGGTGTGATATTTGCCAAGAGGTATGCCCATTTAATCATGCCCGTTTGCCCCTGACAAACTGGCCAGAATGGTCACCCACCCAAGGGGTGGGGCATACATTACAAACCGCAACGATCCCACGGAACACCGCACTTTATCGATCCCGAAAACGGGTACTGGCGAATTGGCGCCCCCATCCATTACCTCCCACTTCCACACCATGAGTCAACCCCAATAACCGATTTTAATAAGTTGAATAGGGAGTGTGTATGAATCACCATTTAAACTTATAAGTCGATCATATTTAATTGATCATTAATCCGGTTTAACCCTTCAATGGAAATCAGTTGGTCCACCATTCCCTGAATTTGTTGAATGCGTTTAGTGGCCTGCTCACGACGGGTTTTAATTTCATCAACCAGCAACCCCAATTCGCCAACCGATTCGGCACTTCGTTGAATCCAGCGATTCAGCAAATCTTTAACCACCCTTAATCGGTCTAAGCACCGCAATGCGTACGGTAACACATGATAATTCCACTCAAAAAAAGATTGCAATTGTTGCACCATTCGATCCAATTTAATTAATTGTGTCACAACATGACGACGAAGGGTATCATTGGAGCCATTAATTAAGGCAAACGGTTGTGCCTCAATTGCTTCACAAAATTGAACCACAATTAATTCGGATAATTCAGACCGAATATAATGGGCCAATCGGATCATTTCCATCTTCATTTCGCCAAACGTCCCATTATTCAATTTCCAAATACGTTGATTAATTGTTTCACGATTGGCCTGAATCACTGGCAGCCCCAATAACCACAATTCAAGTACACTCAATTTACGTTTGAGATAACTGGTATTTTCAAATTCTAAAACATAATCAAACAACGTATCCACATGAATTCGTTGACCCATTAAATATAGTGAGTCTGAAGCCACAATGGATTGGATATCCTCAGAAAAAAAAGTGGCAACAACTGAATCAGAATTAAAATCAAGCAATGCATTTGAACCGCGTATCAGTTGGGCAAAAGAGGGGGGCGGAAAAGGCAAATCCTCCCATTCTTTGGTAGATGCCATTTCAAATAAACTTTGTAATTTTAATAAACCCGACTGAACCCCCAATACGGTAGATGAGCCTTGTTTACCAGCCGCAATTAAATCAATACTAGTGGGTAAATGAAGGGTTTTAGCCACCGATTCGGCCACCCGCTCCCAATAGGGATTGCGATGAATGGCCCCTTTCTTTCGATTGACAACAAAAAACCAAGCCACCCGATTCTCTTGTAACATATAAATCACTTTTTTAATCCAGGTTGATGCAATCGAATGGGTCACCAGTTTCCCATCAATTTGAATTAAATCCTTATCTGAATCATATTTAAAAATGCTGCGTTGTGACGCTTCCAGTGTAATAAGCGCAATTTGTTGACCATTAAAAAACACAATTTTTTTAATGCCAGATGAATTTTTATCCCCAATTAAGGCAATGACAGGGTTAGAGAATTTAACCCCAAATTCTGCCCAAAAATACCCCCATGTTTCAGACATAGTTGATTGCACCGTCGCAGAATACCATTGTGCCACCATGTAAATTACCGCCTTTTACATTCAACATGTATCGTTATGTTCCAACCATTCCAAATATTGATATTGATTCATACCCATTTGACTTAAAAACTAAACCCATTTTGATTTCCCTTACAAAAGTAAATTGACACAATCTGCAAAACCACGTTCAATTTGAATTGGGATTCCAAAATGGATGGAAATGAATTGGGTTTCCACCATGGGGATCACCCCATTTACCGAGAAGGTGTCACCGATGAACCATTTGATATTGTATTACTTTTCTGAATGTCCCTATTGTCAGCGGGTATTGCGTTTTATGGAAACCAACGGCATCCAAGGAATTGAGCGTCGCGATACCCATGCCAACCCCGCCTATCGGGATGAATTAATCCAAATTGGCGGCAAATCTCAGGTGCCTTGTTTGGTTAATAATGGTGTACCCCTTTACGAATCACTCGATATTATTGAGTGGCTCAAACAAAATAGGGTGGCATAAATGACCGATATTTGTGACCTTATTTATGAACGAATTGCGAGTGTGTTACCCAATGCCACCATTACAGTGGCTGATCCCCATCATGACCAAACCCACTTTGAAGCGTTGGTCATTAGTGATCAGTTTGAGGGGATGTCTCGTGTCAAACGTCATCAAATGGTGATGAAATCCTTACAAAATGAGATGCAATCCAATTATGTCCATGCCTTGGCCCTTAAAACAATGACCCCCTCTGAGTGGGCGTTATTATAACCAGATTGTGATACAAGAAAGGAAGCTATTATGTCGATTGAAGCCAAAAAAACAACCATTCAAACCACCATCGATACCAACGATGTGGTGTTATATATGAAAGGAACCCCTGCCCAACCCATGTGTGGGTTTTCAGCCCAAGTGGTGGGTATTTTGAATGAACTGGGGGTTTCATTTGTATCCTTTAATGTATTGGCTGACGAAGAATTACGACAAGCCATCAAAGAATTTTCAGATTGGCCAACCATTCCACAGTTATATATTCGGGGTGAATTTGTGGGCGGATGCGATATTACCACCGAACTGTATCAAACAGGTGAATTGGCCACCTTATTAAAGTCATAACGTGCAATTGGTAGGTATTGTTAATATTACCCCCGACTCATTTTCTGATGGGGGACAATTCTTATCGATACCATCTGCCATTGCCCATACTGAATACTTAATTGAATCGGGGGCTGATGTTATTGACGTTGGCGCAGAATCGACGCGTCCTGGTGCCGTACGAATACCAGCATCGGCTCAATTGGCGCGACTCACCCCTTACCTCATTGAATATCAAAAGCGATTCACTCTCCCACTTTCGATTGATACCACCCTATCAGAGGTGGCCAGAGTTGGGTTTGAGTATGGGGCCAGCTGGATTAACGATACATCTATGTTACGCCACGATCCAAACTTGGCCCATGTGGTAGCATCGCATGGTGGCACCTTGGTGATTAATCATTCCCGACACGACTCAACGCATATGCAAAACCATACCAATTATGGTGACAGCATCGAAAAAGTGGTGATGGCTGATCTAATGGTTGCGGCTTCAATTGCCGAAGAGGCAGGGGTCACCGCCATCATATTGGACCCTGGTATTGGGTTTGGAAAAACCGCTACCCAGTGTATACAATTATTACAACACATCGATTATTGTTGCCAATCACCCTATCCAATTATGGTTGGCACCTCACGAAAATCGTGGATTAAAGAACAAACCGGTGACCCAAGCACCGAGCGAATAGGGGGCAGTATCGCCAGTGTGATATATGCGTTAGAACGAGGCGTCAAAATGGCCAGGGTACATGATATTGTGGCACATCGCAGTGCCATCTTGGCGTGGCAACAACTAAAATTGGATAGAATTTAGGATGATGAGACGATTGGGATACTATGTTGGTGGGGGTTAGGGGGCCTAAGGCCCCTAGGTTGGGGGTTGGCGCGAAGCGCCCACATTGACAACCCCACCCCAACCCTCCCCAAAGGGGAGGGAGTAAAAGAGTCATTCTGGGGACCTTCGGTCCCCAGACCCCAGACAAGGGGACAAAGCCCCCTTTGACCCCCAATGATAGAATGGGGGTGCCTCTGCGAGATTTTGACAGGCGTACCCCAAACGCGGGGAGTTTAAAGGCTGCTTAACAGTAGGG
>SXXA01000134.1 GCA_005791325.1 Actinomycetota bacterium
GTGAGCCAAAATGCCACATTTAATTTGGAATGACTTCCCTTAATCTCATTCAATGGAAGACGTTGTAGGCTTTCGATCAGCCAATCAAGCTCTGTTTTTTTGGGTAGGCCTTTCGGTTGGATACCATGGGCGTTATCTCGCCTAACAATGGTCTCGCAATAATGTAAGGCAACCATCATATCGGCATACTCAATTGCGGGTGAATGGGTCTTGGGATCGGGGGTTTTCATATTTTTCCAGAAAGCAATTGGATCAATAGGACCTTTGCCCAAAGCATTCATCACTTTCTTCAAAACCACCCGTTCTTCTGACGACAATTGGGTAGGTACGTCAGAACTAAATACACGCTGGGCACGAACCAAGGCTCGCATGGAGTCAGGTGGCACAATACCGCCAAGTTTAGATGGCTGAGATAGGGGCGAAGTCCCTTGATTTCCTGTAGATACGCCCTTACTTCTATTAGATGATTTGCTTGCTTGAAAGGTTTTAATTTGAGTATTCAATTTGGTTTTCAAACGCATCGCTTGGCCGTACTGAATAAAATCTTTTACATCAGGCTGATACTGTGGCTTTAGAATTTTAGCCTCTATATCCAAGGCATTGAGGGTTTCGGGGGTGTCATTTCTAAATAAGTGGTCAACGTGAGCAACCAATGGGAATCGGTTCAACGTATGATTGTTTGATATACTCGGTCGAGAGAATTGGGAATTGGAATCGGGTGATTGGTGCACCTTTGCCATAAAATCTGGCTCCGTATTTTTTCTGCGAAGTAACGTTTCCCACCAAGCCTGCATAGTAGGGGTGGATCGAATATTAGGGTCAAACCCCGTTAGAGCGGATTGTGCCAATACATGAAGGGTACTCAAATCTAATTGTCGCCAATTCGCTTGGGGGTCATCCCTATCAAGATTTAGCATCTCAGTCATCTGCCGATCAACAGCCTTAGGCTCAATTAGATTGGTATCAACCAAGGCAAAATCCAACACCTCTCTTTTAATCGGTTGGCTAAAGAAAGCCTCCAAATCAGACCATTCAGTTAATTCCTTAAATTTATTTGCGACTGTGGGGGCAATGATACGCATCGACTCTCGATCCGAGGTTGGCAAAATAGACAACGCAACATCCAAGTTGTTTTCTTCTACGAGAAGGGGAAGGAGTTGATGAACCCGTTTCACATCCAATTTGATCGCCCCATACAATCCAGAACGAATTTTTTCAGGTGTATTTGGATCCACTAGGATCTTGAGGAGAAGTTTAACATCCTTGATCTCACTAACCGCATTGGCCACTTGTCGATAAGCCATTTCTTGTTGTTTGGGTTGTTGATCATAGGATTGAATTGTTTTAACAATGGTGGTCAGTTCTTCTTGGATATTCCTAAAATCACGCTGTTGAATCGCTTGCTTGAGTGAACCCAACTGGGTTAAATAAACACTTTTATCAGACGATGAAATAGTGGTTCGCCGATTACCCATTAAAGCCTGACGAATTCCATCATTCCATAATGAATGGGGTTGAGCAATCGGAGAGATACTTTCATCGTCAAATGGCTGGCCCCCGTCCGCTATGGACTGCCGACTCATGGCTATAGAGCGTCGATCAGCCCCATCTCCTTCAAATTCATCTACTACGGAACGTCGATCGGAATCATCTACGCGAACCAACCCCAGTCGACCCGCAGCGCGTCCCATCGGAGAATCTAGTGACCCACCCGCCACTTCCCAAAAGAACGCCGGTAACCCCGGTGGCGCAATATCCTCAGCTTGGATTAACCGTCTTAATAAGGAATCCCAGTCTTCTTCATTATATGATTGGTTGGCAGCTTGTTGTACACTACGCTCATAAGGGGTAATAAGCGGTGCAAACTGGAGGTCGGATTGTGAACGAATCCCCATTCTAAGCAATCCATCCGCAGACTCTCTAAACCATGGCAATGCTCGCAACTCCAATGCCCAATTTGGTTCAAATCGTTGCAATAAATAGGTTTTTTGTTGGTTCGTTGGCGATGATAACAGTCGCAAGGTGGCAGGACGAAAAACACATAAGTTATATAAATCTTGTGGTAACAGCCCTGATAACATCGTTGGATCGTTCAAAGCAGCTTGATACCAACCCTCTAATTGGTTTGTATCCACCATCGATCGATCCGACACCTCAATCGGTTGGGGGGCACCCGATAACCCACGCAAGACAGGGTCAGATTGCCCGAGAACAGGGGTGTTTGAAGTCATTATTTGCCATTTCTCCTGCACCTCGGATGGGGTACTGCCCAATGCGTCACGTGAGACGACCCCTAACATGCTCTGATATGATGTCTGCGTGACTTCACTCTGGCTTAATTCAGCCGCCCAAGGGGCCAATTCTGGGCTTGTTAATTTGGATAATGCCAAGGCCACCCAACGCGGATGATTGCGTAGCAAACTACCCATCCCCCATATTTCAGACTCAGTGGGCGACGGTTTCTGTTTCATCCAAATAGCCACCGCTTCCCCCATCAATTGATCCACCTTTTTTAATTGTTCCACTGACAGAGGGGAACCTTGCTGATAGATCGTATTCATACAAGATTCACCTAACGCTTGGATCATGGCCATCGATGCAACCGATGGACGAGTCAAAGCCGCCTTTAAAATAGGGCTGCTAATCGCAGGGCTTGCATCCAATAATTGATTCATTATGTCTTTGATTGGGGAGGTGGTTTTGAATGACACACGACCGTGCATCACTTCACGCAACCATATCGCATTCGCCAATATCACACAATTCGAAACACGAGGTACTTGTAGTTTTTGTAAGGAAAATAAAATTTTAGCTACAGCATTGAGTTGTTCAAAAGGCGTTTCGGCCTTATCCAATGCCTCCATATCCTTACCTACTTGTTGCCAATCTTGCCCAGTCAAATTCGATTTAATGCGGGGATTCTCAAGCACAGACTGCAACTCCATCACAACCACTTTGAGTTGTTGGTTAAATCGCCGTTCTGAATACGCCGGCTGGGATTGTAGTTCCTTTAATTGTGTTTCTAACCTAGCAAATGGATTGTCTGTTGCCATCGCTTGATTCATGCTCAAACGGGTGGTCATGGCCTTTTCAATATTCATGGATCGGGTGCTTGAATGTCCTTGAATGGCGGTAACAGTCTGGTCCAATAAAGCATCCGCTGAACATAGATTTGGCCTCACTTGATTGCTAGCCACCACCAAAGACTGAATATGCTCCATTGTGTCAGGAAAAATAGCCATTATGTCGACCTGTTCCAATTGATTAAACTCTCCCTGCATCACTTTCAGTGCCAATTGTTGCTCAGTAGAAAAGCCCGTATCATCCTGTAACTTCCAAGTAGACAGTGCCAAGTCCAACATCACCTGATTGTCTGGGGAAGATTGGGGCCGTTGAATGGGGGCCTGCATGCGTTGATAGAATATACAATCATGCTCAGCTGGGGTAGATTGAATCAAACCGTAATTGGGGTTGTTGGTTAAATAATCATAATACAGGCGAGGATTCATTGATTTAAGCTGGGTGAGTATTTCCAACTGATTGTGTTGATTCGGATCAGCCAATAGGGTGTTGAGGTCTGTTAGCTGGTTGGGACGATGCGGTCCAGAATGAAATTGTAATGATTGATAGTCATCGAACGCCTTTTTAAGCGGTTCTTGGTCATTCGCCCGTCTCCACTTCTCAAAAGAAGCGTTGCTAGCCATCTCTTGAAATAAGGGGAAAAATTGATAGGAATTGGGCTTTGCATTTAATTCAGTGATGAATTCATTTAAATATGTCTCTTGTTGTGAAGCCGTGAGTGATGGCTCAAATTGAATCCAACGATAGGCAAATACACTCGAATCAGAGGTGCCATACAATGCCCAATCCACGGGTTTCTGATCCGCCTTTGCTTGTCTTAAATCGTCATGCACCTGACGTAATTGGGTTGGAGGGGAGGGCAACAAATGAAATACACGATCATATTGATCCAACCAATCCTGTATCACCCGTGAGTTTTGTTGCCGCATGGCATTTAATAATCGATCCAGACTTTGGCTTGAAGATGGGTCGGAGGCAACCAAATCCACAATACTGGTAATGGCACGATGAATGGTGGCGGCATCTGAGACGCCACCCGTGGCATTGGTTGGCAATCCCAATTGCTGCAATACCCCTAGCAAAAATGGAACATTGGTTTTATAGGCAACAACCAAATCCCGAATATCATCGGCTTGTCCTTTATTAATTCTATCTTGGATACGTTTGACAACACGATTAACACCTGTCTTACTCAACGAGTCGCCATTAACAGGGGGCAACTGATCCAAAATCAATTGCATGAGTAAACTACCACTAGCCCCCAAGCTACCCATGTCTTTTGCAATACGATTGCGATCAATGAGCATCCCTTTTTCTTCCAATTCATTGATGGCACGTTGAATTTGCGTCGGCAAATTGGGCGTCTCGTTTTGATTTGATTCTAACGTAGGATCAAACTGATTCAGAATCACACGCAAATACGACATCGCTTCTGGCAACCCGGCCACGACACCGAGGGCTAGCAATTTAGCGGTTTGCTCCATTTGGGTTGGGCTCATCCCCTTAATTTTAGTTGGGTCCCATGTGGCCTCCAAGCGCTCCCTTCGCAAAAGCTGGTCAAGTTCTTGTAAGGGGGTTGCAGATCCCGGTGGGACCACACCATCCGTACGCGCCCCTTTTAAGCTTCGAGATAAAAATGGCTCAAACACTGACACTGCTTGGCTTGACGACGCCAATGCTGGTTCTTCATCTAGTTTCGCCTTTGATTCCACACGTAGTTTCGCCTCTAATTCCACACGCAATCGTTCCAATGTCCCCGCACTCTCGGTTTGCATAAACGATTTTATTTGTTCCATGGCTTCAACAGGTCGCCGTTTCAATTGGGCCAAAAAAGGACGTGCCGTGCTACTTGAGCGAAGTTGGCGTAGCCAACCCGATGCGGTAGAAGGAAATGATGCCTCGCGTCGTTGTAATGGGTTTTGTAATAAGTACGATTCTGCCGCTTGTAAAAGGGCTTTGGAATCTTGGGCACTGGATGCTAAAGGGGCGGCTCCAGATGGGTTGAGTATGGACTGCACGGATAACGATGCCGCTTTCATCCAATTTGAGGAAGGTTGAACGACATTAGAAAGGGTCGCTTTAAAATTAGACGCGAGTTGATTTTCTGTAACACCATCTGTTACGCGCCTCATTTCACGGTAGGGTGACGGATGGGATAAATCGGGGTTGGATGAGAAAAAACGCCATGCTGTGGATGCCAAGTTGCTTAACAGACTGGGTTTATCAATTTGGTTCATTCCTTTAAAACGCAAATCCGACTCGGTGGCCAATTCCATAGCGGCCAAAACCTGTTCACGTGGGGTGGCATTAGAACCGCTGGGGGTGGTGTCAATCCATTCTGCCCGATCCAATTCATCAAGTACTTTGGTTAGTTCAGATTGATCTAAGCGTTGGAGTAACCGAGCCATGACATTGGGTCTGTTCAGCACCCCACGCAATAATGATTGCAGGGATGTTTCTGGTCCAGAATCTGCTCTTTTTAAAGCAGCTTTGGTTGCATCAACCAATTCTGTTTCGGCATATTGCAGCTGCGTCATCACAAATTTTTGATTTTTTTCTAATTCTTTGACCGACACCATATCCAACTCTTTGGATTGTCCAAGACCTGAAGATCGCACACCAAGTAATCGATTCCGCAAGTTACGTTGATTGAGTTGAGTGTTTATTTGGCGCATGTTCTGGCTAGTATCATCTATCTTTTGTGCCAACCAGGCACCATACTCCATTTCCGTATCCGGACCAACCAACTCTGATACAAATTCAGCAAATAGTTTGGCCCCCTCCCGCCTATCTGTGGTTTTTTTATCAACTTTCAAGGAAGCTTTCATGATCTGTCGATCCGATTCATTCAAGCGTTGCAATAAAATAGAGTTGGTGAATGAGTGTTGATAACGATAATCCATCAAATGGGTATCACGATCAAATTTTGTCACGTCAAACCATTTCTTTCGAAGGTCTTTGGCCTCTTTTTTGATTTTGCCATCAAAATGATCCCGCGCTTGTGTATGTTTTTGGATGGCGGCTTGAAACCCAAGCCATATTGGATCTTGGGTTTGATAACGAGGGTCAATTCCCCTGGCTGCAGTGGCTTGGGCTAGAATCGCCTCCCCATCATCTGGTCGGTCTTGAATGGCGGTTTTTAATGTATCAATCGTTCTAACATCAGGGACTTTTTTTGATAGATTTGAGAATAAATCCAATAATTGATTACGTTTTTGTTGAAACATCAGGACTTGTTGAGCTTCCGTTAATTGCTCAATCCGAGATACAATCGTTTTTTGTCGATCCACGACATCCTTACCTACTTGTTCCCACTCTGCCAAAGCCTGATTTCTGGCCATTAACTGGTTTGCAAATGCCGTTCTCCCTTCCAAAGGTGGCACCCCTGGATTCGCATCCCTCGACCCATCGGCGATACTAGCCCCATCAGCAATACTACGTCTGGAACTAACAGGGTCCGACGAATCATCCGACAAACTACGCCGTCGTACCGGTGGGGTTGGTAACTGTGTCGTTTGGATGGTGCCAGTCAACTTACTAAACGCGTCACTAGAAACGGCTTCACTGGGTGACACATACAAAACCTGGGTGCGGTCATCTGATACCACTTGAATTTTGATTCCCTGTTTTAATTCTTGCTGTAATTGCTCCCTTGCCGCATCATCCCCAATAAACTCACGAAAACCTGATTGATCTTGAATCCATTCTTGGGCACCACTACGAATCGAGGTGCTATCACCTTGAAATCGATTGATGCGTAATCGCACCCTTTCTTGCTCTTTGGTTAATTGTAACTCCGATAATTCACGCCATTGCGTATTAATTAAGGCTTGGATTCGTTGAGATGCGTTACTAAATCTTACCATGATGTCATCACGACTTTTCCGTTTTTTTGGCTTGAATCTTAATTCAGAAATGTGTTGTTTCAATGTGCTCGCCATCTCTTGTCGAATCGATTGTAACGTGGCGAAAAACTTGGAATCGGTCAAACCCATACTTGGTGGCGACGGAATACTAACTGGTACCAGTACCCCAGTGGGGGCCCCATCAAGAACAGGGCTGCCACCCGCTGGAGACGGACCAGAGGGTAGCGCTGCTGAAGCAGTGGCTACACCCGAACCAGGGGACTCCAAACTACCACCTGAAACAATCGCACGCGGCGTGCCAGCCGACTCGGCCGCTTTTGATGTTAAAGGAGGCGTGGATACACCCGTGGAAGCAGGGTCAAAGCCAAAACCACCCCCTGAAACCATGGCACGCGGGGCATCAACCGGATTAACTGGTACTGGATTTGCTAATGCGCTGATAACGGGAGGATTTGGTGGTGCTGAAAGATGGGGATCGGTCACCCCATTCAATAAGTCTTGAGATTCTTGTAAAGCAGCGACATCGGCGACCGATACGGCTCGACTGCTAGGGTCAGCGGTACCTGTCTTAGGAGCCTCTTTTATATTTCCAGCATTTTGCAACTCTAGCCAAGCACGTTTGATAATAGCCTTCCCCATTAAGATAGGCGATGCATCAACAAGATCAGGGCCACTTGTCTTGCTGTATAACATCATGAGTGTCCGGTTTCTAGATGAGTTGGCAAATTGGCCCATAATATTCAAAAGCCCCGATACACCACGCTTATCTCTACTAAATTTAACGAGTTTCTGCACCTCTTCCCCCAACACTTTTTGTTGATCGGTGTCAAATCCTTCCCCACGACTGATAGAAGCAATTTTCTGAAGGTCGTTTAATCGGTCTTTCTCTCGTTTGTTCTTTACCCAGCGCTTAATGGCCTCTCTAAATTGGGATTCCATAATACCTTTCCAATTACTCGCCACTTGCGAAACCGCACTACCCAAACGCTGATAAACCTGCTGTTGCGCCTCGTAATTATACCGATAAACCGCACTCATTAACTGTGCAATCTCTAGTTGTGCCGTACCTGCAAATGCAAGTGATGATGATGGGGTGGATGATGGGGTGGATGATGCGGTTGCCTCTTTTTTAAATGCGGGCATATCTGTTTGGTCAAACTTATCTTGGTTGTTTAACGCTTCAGCTGGATCAAAACTCAAGGAACCGGTATAAAGACTGGTATTCTCTTCTGACGTACTCGTATTACGAGCATCTCGAAGCATAACCGCCGCATCTAAAATACCCAACCCAATTAATCCAGATAACAAATTAATACTGGTTGCCACCATGTCATATCTAAAGGCTTCCTTTACTTTTTGTTTCGATTTCTCTGATTTTTCATAGGTTGTATTGATTCCTTGATCGCTCATTTCAGTTGAACGATCATATTGATTTATCTCCTCTGCTTTTTTTCTTTTTCTGGTTGCAGCAGCGGAAAATGATTGTGACACCTTATTGCCAATGTTTGTAGCAACGCCCAATGTGCCCCTCAACGCAGTTGCCGCGCCGTGTTCATTGGTTAAATTGGCCAGATCACTCATGGCATTAAACATCCATGCCACCACCGTTTGGTCTAAGTTATTGGCGTATGATGTTACCTGAGAAATAATGCGATAGGCATTCTTTGACAATTGCCCCCCACCCATATCTTCAATGGCACTCGACATCATATCCGCCATTGATAGCATAATATCATTTAAAACTTGTTGTTGCCGATTTCGCCGACTAATCATTCGTTGCATCCGATCCATATCAGCCATGTTAACCACTTTAAACAACCCTTTTGATCCTGATTTAGAGCCCGAATTTTCGAGATCATCTGTGCTTAAACTGTATTGACCATCATCGTCTGATGATTTGAATCGGTCCAACGTTGACTTCAATTCCAATTTTTTTGTAGTGGGATGAATTAATTGACTCAGCCGATTGGCTTGACCCTCCGTCAAACCAATATCTTGCAATTGTTTCTTTTTGATATCGGCGGTGGCCTTTTTAAACTCAATATCCTTGGTTATGTCCTTATACTTTTGAATAAGCTGTTGATCCCATATTTTCTTTGCTTGGCTATCCGATATTTGGTTACCTAATGTAGTCCTGAATACGCTAAACTCTTGTTTCGGCCCCTTATGAGACGTTCCAGAAGAAGGTGGTGAGCCCCATGCAATCATGACGATTCGGTCTATTTGATCTTGATTGGGGAGGTTGACAGCCGTTGTTAACCATCTGGTTATTTCTTGCCTTTTTGTTGCAAAATCCTTTGCCTGCACATTTTTTTTATAATCTAAAGCCCGTGCAAATCGTTCACTTTCCCTTTGGTTGAACCCCAATTTTTTAAAGTCGTCTTGTGTAGTAGCGCTACTTAAATGGTCATGTTGGGCTAAAATCAACGTTTCAGTAGAATTTAATGGTGGGCTAACGGCTTCATTTCCGTTGCCACTTTGATACCCCAACCATTCATTTTTTTTCGAGAAATCGCCCTTTAGATAATCGGATTTGGAGCGAGTTGCGGTATACTGAGAATCTTGGGAAGCTTTTCTTAGGATGGTATCAAGACGGCTTCCACCCACTTTCTCACGAAAACTAGCTTGAATTTGAATTTGAATGTTGTTTTCGGGCCTCTCTATCCATTCAGCCAGCTCAAGATCATCCCCCCAAAATTGACCATCTTGCGGTTCAGGTGGATCGATCGCCCCCACCCTTAACAAATCAGTAACAGCATTGGATTCATGACCCACCGTGGTTAAATCTGTGCTTTTAAAGGTACTAGCTACCATTGCTTTTTTAAACGTCTTTTGAATCTCTTTTAATTCATCCTGTTGCGTTTTAATTATCTGGTAATTACGTGATTCTTTGGCGTATCCTTTTAGCTTCTCATCTTGTTTTTGAATGGCTTGTTCGATACTGGTCATCGCTTGCACGTTGGAAGTAACCTCTTTTGTTTCCCGTCTTTTGGTTGTTGAATCCCAAACCTCATAAGTTAAAAAACGATTTTGACTATCTGCATTATTCTGATTTTGTGTTTTAGCTAACGACTTATTCTTGGCTTTCAAAGATTCCTCTTTTTTTTCTTTTAGCACCGCTTCTAACCATTCTTTTTCTGATTGAGTCAGTCCGGGTTTGGTTTTTAATTCCATGATGGGTTTTTCATTATCTTGGGTTTCAAGCTCACTGCTAGGGGGGGTATTCGATAACAAGGATGATTTAAGCCTCGGATTACTACGCCGTGCGTTTTCAAGAATATACGCACCCATGGCAATTTCACTCACACTTCTCATTAAGGCAGCCGACGTATTTAAAGCGGTTATTCGTGAGCGCAACGATTCTAACAAGGGGCCCGCATTGGCCGTTCCTGCTTTATACGCTGCCCTAGCAGCATAGGCAGAAAAAATCGATGTCGTCCCCAAGGCAATACGCCCAGCGGCTGTAATTCCCTGGATCGTATATTCCAAGATTTTTGCCGATTCCTCCCCCTTCTTTTTGTTATACGCCAACACCCGATTTGAGGCCTCTTCTTTTAAATCGGATACGGCACCAGTAGGCAAGGCTAACGTTCCCATGATCGCATTATTGTAGGCATCCATAGCCGTTCCCAAGGTGCCCATGATATTAGATTGAGAACCGGCATTACCACCAAACATATTTCTCAAAATGTTTTGATACGCGTTATACAGGCATTGTTGAACCATAATCCATAACATGCGTTGCGACCCTATCGCAGTAAGAGTATGATAGGTATTGGATAAATTGGCATAATCAATTTGTTTAAAATCTAAAAAAGAAGACCCTGTTGCCGCCATGGTCAACTTGGCGTTTCCCGAATCAATCGAGGCAATTTTAGCCAATTCTTTTAGTTCCTTAGCATCAAAAAAATTCTTTATTGCGAGGGGCACCTGATTCGATTCAGACTTATCAAAATCCCGAATCGTTAAAGTCTCATCCCCTATTCTTACATTTTGTGGTGAAATAGCCACTCGATTAAAAACACTAGCGTAAGTTCCCCAATCATATTGTTCGGTGATTCTACCAATATCAATTGCTGATTGTGCAGTTTCGGCGATGAGGGTTTTCGCCATGGACCGGATTGGTTTGGTAATAACCGAGATAACCCCAGGCATAACAGTCCCCACAATCAAAGCGGATGAAAGTGTCTTGGCGCTGGCAACCGCCATTGTCATGCCTGCGACTCCCAGATCTCGTTCGGCACTTTTAATGGTATTGGCATAAGTAAGCTGGGCATTCATGGCACCCAATGCATCTGTAATTTCATAACGATGGGCATCATTTAATCCATTAATAAAGGCCAAATACCCTTCTATACTGCTATCAAACATCGACACAGCTTGAGACTTTTGTTTGCCAGCCAAATTAGCAACTGCCATTGCCATGGCATCCATGTACGATCGAAAAATGGCCATCATAATATATAATTTAAACATGGTGGTTGCATTATAAACTTGTGTAATGGCACGCTCTTGACCTTGTGATATCACTTCGCCATCCCCACGATCTTTGATATATTTCGACCTCCCGCTCATCCCCACCATCGTGAGTGACTGCCCCGCACCAATACCCACCGATATCGCCCCCTCGTCTACATCTGAAAATCCTTTAGGAAGCAGGCTCGCTAATTTAGTAACCTGTTGCGAAAATTCCAATGCCGAAAGAAATTTTCTATTAGTATTAGTCTTAACATCAACCGCCATCAGTTTTTGTTGGGTGGTTTGATTTAGATCCGAAGAGATGCCATTTTGGCCGTATCGACTATTTTTATCTTGTATCAACGTGTTGGTGGTTCGGCGTTTACTCACCTGATTTTTATACACATCAACCAGCATCCCCTTCATGGCCAACGTAACCGATTGAGCCGTTATATCAATACCTTCCGACACCAAATTTGCCACCATATTTGTATTTAATTGCTTCAATATAGGAAACAGAACCACCCCAGCAGGTCCCGAAAGCGCCGCTTCTGCCCCTGCAATCGCCAAACCAGTTGGTTCAGAAAGGGGTGGTAGGGTTGCATCCATAGCGTTTTGTATTCCCAATTGAATCATCATCGCAGCACGCTGTCCGGTTAAATAATCCCAAACATACAAATCCATGCGATTATCCATAAACGTATTCCACTCGGCAACAACCCCTTGGGCACCCAATTCAAATTGGGTAAACGCAGTGGTAATCCGTTGAATACCAATTGAAATGCTGGCGTTCACTGTATCGGCCAATTGATTTTCTGCCGCATTCAACTTCCCATAACTTCCCATCCCTTGGGCTTCTGTTAACTCTTCAATCAGAAGCCTTTTTTGTTTGGTCATGGATTCTTTAATCATGTATTGTAATCGAACCGCATTTTCTAAAAACAGCAAGTCTTCTTTTAGAGTCATAATATACCCGTAATCCATTTGAACATATTGATCACGATCACCAGCAAGGGCAATTGGCTTATTGGTCGATACTTGCCAGTTGCTTGTTTGGGTATTCTGCACAACCTTTTCTTTTTGCAACCCCTGAATACTAGCCCCACGTCCCGACTGCGCCGATCGGTTTTGAAATCCCGTTTGAAATTGTTGGAGCATATCATTTATTTTAGTGGTTCTAGACCACTCTTCCGTTAAGTTTTTAATGGTAATTTGTAATTGATCCGTTGTAGTAGAAGGGATTGCCGTCTTTTTAGGGACCTCTTTTGTAATACTCTTCCCCAAGAATTCTGGCAAATTCTTGTAGGACATCGGGCCATTTTGAACTACATCAATAGAATCGGTCATTTTTTTATAAAATAATTGTATATACTTAAAATAGTTAACGGCATTTTGGGTATTGGCCTGGCCCACCAACGAGCTAATTTGATTATTAACATCCAATCGGACTTTCTCAAAAGCCCCCGTTAATTCGTTGGCAATCTGAGAAAAAATAGCTTGAGCGGTATTCGCGCGCCCATACGCTTCCACATCTGCCGATACCCGTTGACGTTGAGCGGCATTAATGGAGTTCAAAAATAAAAACATTTCATTAATAATGGTATCCACACTACTTTGAATTTTATTCATACCGCCAGATAACTTATCAAATGTTTTGGTTACAGATGAGGCACGGCGCATGGCCTCAATTTTTTGCTCACGCTCCTGTTCATCATCTTGCCATGTACTCAATTGATAAACTTGCTCTGCCCATACATTCAAATAAAATCCAAGCCAGTGTGCTTGCAACATAATATGCTGAATACCTTCTTGTATATCATTAATATATTGAGCAAACGCAACTTCGTTAACGGTGACGGTATACATGGTATTTTTCCAAGTTCCCAAGGAATCGGATATATCGTGTTTTTCTAAAAAGAAAAATACTCGCTTGGGGTCTGACACCCCCAATTTGCTAGCAATATCGGCCACATTAGTACCAGTGGGATAATGATTTCTAATGCCTTGCTTATCGTAATAAACCATGTCAACACCCCCCTTTTCGGGTATCGGCACATATAATGGTGTCTGAAGCACCTCACTAAGTTTATTAATAGCAAGCTTCATCTTTGAGCCAATCACATCATCTACCAAGGTATGATTTGTTGTTTTGGTTTGAGCCGAGGTTTCAAATAAGCGTGATACTTCTCGGTAACCCTTAAATACAGCCTCATTTCCTTCAAAACAAATCGCCATCCCACTCTCAGCCCAAGCGGTCACTCCCTGTGCTTGTGTGGCATCGATGGCCATCGATTCCCCCGTAGACAATTGAAACCGTATCACAGCATGCCCCACCACATCATCCCCCTGTCGTACCACCCCCGCTGCCAGAGTGATCCGTTGGGTTACTTCATCTTGGCTAACGCCTTGTTGCATGAGCAATTGGGCCAACATGGTTCCAGCCACAATGGCCAAATCTTCGCAATCGCCCCCACGGCGCGCCATGGTTTCTTGTACCGATTGCCAAGAATCGGTTTTGGCACCGTCGGTAGACCGGTCGGATTGATACGTAAAGTTGAGGCGAATATAATCGTGAACCGCTTGGGCCATTTCCGTCTCGGTCATACCTTTCGTCAGCATTTTCTTGGTTGCCATATCTTGTAACAAGGGTTCAACTGCCGGCGAGGAAATATCAAATACAGCCATTTTGGATCGGAATTGAAGTTCTGTTTCTGATACCCCGGTGTTGTTGAGAAGATCTTGTCTGGCTTGATCCAACCACTCATTTTCCATCTCCGCCACCGTAGTTGAGTGGGTTGATTGCGAAGATTCCAAGGCCTTTGACAGTTCTAGTAAAACAAACCGATCCAATTCCGTTAATCCGATGTCAGCGGCCACCGTTGGGGATTGAAGTAATTGAAGAACACGGTATGCAGCAGGTGGGTTTTCTGTCGCCCCGTTTTCTCCTAATACCCATGATTTAAATTCAGACCAATCAGACTGACTAATCATGGTTTGCGATGACGTGGCCCAGGCATCAAGGGTTTTCAATAGGGGGGCATCGGGTGGAATCAGAGCGGTCACCTGATTAGATGCCCCATCAACGGGGGGTGCTTGGGAGAGGTTGGGATCCCATTCAATGGTTTTGGACGGTGTTGTTTTGCTAGTAAATGGATTAAATGATGCGATGCGATCTAATAGAGGTGTCATACACAGCCCTTGGGATTGACGAATTGGTTGATTACAACTGACACAGATAATTGAATTAGCATATTGTTAAACCCCTGTATCTCAACTCATTAAATACACAATACCCATTATTCCCTCATTATAATACTCGTATAACAAAAAATCGATGACGCAACCAAAATTAATGTAGGCCATTTTTTAGATATGTTTTTTGATAGTGTGCACTGATGGTTGATATCGGGGGAACTGCGGTTCCCGAGCCCCAGCTAGGGGCCAAATGCCCCCATAACCCAACTCAAGAGATACAGACAGTTGGTTGGGGGTCCTAAGGGGCGACCCCCCCCTTTAAAAGCGGGGCCTCAAATGGCCAAAGCCATTTGGGTTCCTAAGGGCGGAGCCCTTGCTTAAAAGGTGTAGGGGGGATTCCGTTCCCAGAATCAAACTGATTCAGGGCAGGCTTGTGGGGGGCACCCCTTGGACGGGATTTAAATGTTAACTTCCCTGTGACGGTAAAAACTCAACTACCAAATCACTATATAAACGCTTAAATGATGAAAACACCTTTTGTTGCCATGGCACCCCATTGTGCCCCACCAATGTAAACGATGCCGA
>SXXA01000135.1 GCA_005791325.1 Actinomycetota bacterium
AATCATAAAAAATAAGGACAACCCAATCATCCAACCAACCCCTCGGTCCATCGCCACACAACACACGGGGGCTAGCACCATTAAGACATCCAACAAGCGCAATGTAACACGATGCGGAGCCCCACACTGCGGGCATCGTCCCTGCACCAAAAGGGGGCCCACAATCGGTATTTGTTCTTGCCATGGGAGCCCTTGGCGACAGGCCATACAAGTGGCATTAAGAGGCTTAAAGAAGGATTCACCCGACAGACGCCGAGACACCCATCGATGGGATAACCATGACAAGAGTAAACCAAATAAAGTGGCAGCACCCAATTCCACCCAAAATAATAAACTAACCATGACCCATTCCCCATTTCAAATAAAATGATGTGAGGTAATGATAGTGGGTATTGGCATAAGTGACAAGCTCAATTAGAGGCTAACGATAAGGGTAATTGGTTTTGGGGTTTGCCTAACATTGGTAAAATCGGGTAAGTTTAGAGACCACTCCCTACCCAACGGGAGAAATGAATCAATAATTGGAGGTGCCCATGACTCGAATTCATATTTTTGATACCACCCTACGAGATGGGGAGCAATCACCAGGGTGTTCCATGAATATACAAGAAAAGTTAGATGTCGCCATTCAATTAGAACGATTGGGTGTTGATGTCATTGAAGCCGGATTTGCCATTAGTTCCAAAGGTGATTTTGAATCGATTGAGCAAATTGCCAAACAAGTAAGAACCCCCATTATTTGCAGTTTATGTCGTGCATTGCCAGCGGATATCGATGCGGCAGCCCAATCGGTACGCCATGCGGCCAAACCCCGCATTCACACTTTCATTGCCACCTCGCCTATTCACATGTCCGCCAAATTACGGATGTCCCCCGATGACGTGTTGCAACGGGCGGTTGCGGCTGTTACACATGCCAAACAATATGTAGATGATGTTGAATTTTCTTGTGAGGATGCGGGACGTTCTGATCCAGCGTTTTTAATAAAGGTGATAAGTAGTGTCATTCGTGCTGGCGCCACGGTTGTTAATATTCCAGATACGGTAGGGTATTTATTGCCCCATGAGTTTGGCAACTTAATTCATACGCTCATGACCAACGTGCCCAATATACGGGACGCCATCGTATCCGTTCATTGCCACGATGATTTGGGGTTTGCCACCGCCAATGCCATGGCTGGTGTGCTGGCCGGTGCCACGCAAGTGGAGTGCACCATTAATGGAATAGGGGAACGTGCCGGCAATACAGCGCTGGAAGAAATCGTGATGGCATTGCATACGCGCTCGGAAAGCTTGGGCATGCACACGGGTATTGTAACCACCGAAATCACTCCCACATCACGCTTGGTAAGCAGTGTAACCGGATCGTTGGTTCAAGCTAACAAGGCGATTGTTGGGGCCAATGCATTTGCTCATGAGTCTGGCATTCATCAGGATGGCGTTTTAAAATCAAAACTAACCTACGAAATCATGGACGCCAGCAGTGTTGGGCTGAATCAGGCCACGCTGGTATTGGGCAAACATTCGGGCCGGCATGCATTTACCAATAAATTAACCGAACTAGGGTATCACTTGGCTAAAGATGCGCAAGAAAAAGCATTTGAGCGATTCAAAGGTATTGCAGATACCAAAAAGACATTATCTGATGCCGACATACACGCTTTGGTTGCCGATGAAGTGGTACATGTGGATGAAACCTATCACTTAAACTACATTCAAATCATCGCGGGCAACCGAACCCGTCCATTGGCATGTGTGCAACTAACCCACAATGGACAATTATTGGAAGGCGCCTGTGTCGGAGCCGGTCCCGTTGATGCCATTTTCAAAACCATTGATCAATTAATTAAAGATGAGGTCCAATTGGTTGATTTTTCAATTCACTCGGTCACCGGTGGTACGGATGCACTGGGTGAGGTTACCATTCGAATTCAAGATGGCCACGATCGATTTACAGGTCGCGGGGCAGATTTAGATGTGCTGGTGGCATCAGCCAAGGCCTACATTCAAGCCATTAATAAAATGCTGAGCCGAAGAAAAGACCCTGCAATTAAGGCAACAACAGGAGATTAATATATGAATATTGCGGTGATTGAAGGAGATGGAACCGGACCCGAGGTAATAAAAGAAGCAGTTAAGTGTCTAGACGCCGTTTGCCAGCGATTTAAGATTCCCTTAAATTTAGAGTATTTCCCCATTAATGGTACCCGATACTTATCCACTGGCGAGTTGCTATCCGATCAGGAAATCCAAACCTTGCGGAATAAAACCGCTATTTTATTGGGTGCCATTGGTCATCCCGATTGCCCGCCCGGTGTGCTGGAACGCGGCATTTTACTCAAATTGCGATTTTCACTTGATTTGTATATCAACTTACGACCCGTACGTCGTTATGCTAGCGTTTCTACCCCCCTTAAATCCAACGACCCATTTGATTATCTGGTGATTCGAGAAAATTCAGGTGGATTGTATACCGGTGTAGGTGGACGATCGATGGTCAATACCCCCCATGAAGTGGCCATGGAATCGATGGTATATACCCATGCACAAGTCGACCGTTGTGTGCGATTTGCATTCGATATGGCCCAACAACGTAGCCAAGATACACCATGGAAGGGGCTTACTGAAATTGAACGACAACAGGGCTATCGAGGCAAAGTAACGTTGTGTGGAAAATCGAATGTATTAACCCACGTATATGCATTATGGAATCGGGTGATGGATGAGGTGAAACTTGATTACCCTCATATCATAACCGATTATGTGCATGTTGATGCCATGTGTATTTACATGATTGAGTGCCCCCACCGCTTTGATGTCATTGTTACTGAAAATATGTTCGGAGATATTATTACCGACTTGGCTGCCGTTACCCAAGGGGGGATGGGCGTGGCGTCGAGTGCCAATATTAATCCCAATGGGGTTTCTATGTTTGAACCAATTGGTGGAACCGCACCGGATTGGACTGGTAAAAATCAAATTAATCCCATGGCAGCAATTGGGGCGGTTCAACTCATGTTAAGTCATTTGGGCCACGTGGATGCAGCCACTACTCTTGAAGTGGCTAAACAACATGCCCTATCACAAATGTCATCTATGCTAGCAGGGCAAATGGGGTATACCACCACTGGGGTTGGGGACTTGGTTGTTAATGCCATCCCGATCTGACGCTATTATTAAACGACAACAATTGTTGCCTACAACCATTCGTCATGCGTCTCGTTGTATTGCTCGACAGCTACCCCATTTTTTGCGCTCAACCAAGGCGATTGTTGGGTACTACCCCCATCAAAATGAACCCAACTTATTGCATTTATACCGTTGGTGCCAAGCTCGACACATAGCTGTGTATTTACCCACGTGGAATGGCACCGATTACACACCCCAATTATGGGAAACCCTGCAGCCAACCAGCTTGGTACGGGGTCCATTTGGCATTTTAAATCCACTGCCTACTAGCCCAGTTTTACACCAAGGTGTCAAAACAGTATGGTTTGTACCAGGTTTATGGTTCACACCATATGGGCACCGAATGGGGTATGGCAAAGGAATATATGATCGATTGCTTACCCAATGGGAGGGAATCAAAATTGGAATTGGGTATGACTGGCAACTGGTTGACACCCTACCCCAACACCCTGGTGATTATCAGCTAAACTATGTTATTACCAATCTAAAAGTGGAGGTTGCCTAATATGTCAATGGGAATTGGGATTATTGGGGGGGGGCAATTGGGGCAAATGATGATTCAGGCGGGCATTTCATTTGGGTATCAATTTACCGTATTGGATCCAGATCCATATGCCCCCGCACACCGGGTGTGCAGCCAACATTTGGTCACCCCCTTTTTTGAGCAAGAATCTTTGGGGAGATTATTTGATCAATCCAAATGGGTAACCACGGAATTTGAACATATTGATTGTGCTGCCATTGAGTCAGCTTGCGAAGATCACGCAGAAAAATTCTTTCCCTCCACCTCGATTATTCAACTTATTCAAGACAAAGGGACCCAATTCGAGTGGCTCCATCAAAATGGCTTTCCCATTCCACGGTTTACCATCGAATCAGATCCATGTAACACCCCACTACCACCCTTTCCATTTGTACAAAAGGACCGTACGGGTGGATACGATGGACGTGGGGTTCGAATGATTGAACAGATACAAGACATCTTAAATCGACCCAGTGTATTTCAGACCAAATTGGATATTGCCGCTGAATTATCGATTATTGTGGTACGTGATCAATATGGCAGCATTTTAACGTACGCCCCCAGTGAAATTGAGACACATCCACTCTCTAATATGTTACAACGACTTATTTCACCGGCACGGGTTGATCCTAGAATCGCAAATGAAGCCGTTGAATGTGCAAAATCATTGGCCCATCAATTGAAAATGATAGGAACCATGGCCGTTGAATTTTTTATTACACAAAATCATGAGCTATATATTAATGAAATTGCACCAAGACCCCACAACTCTGGCCATCACACCATTGAGTCTGCTACATGTTCTCAATTTCAGCAACATATTCGGGCGATATCCAACTTGCCTGTGCAACCATTTGAGGAAAAACCCGCTGTCATGATTAATCTGTTAGGTGATCCCAGTGGGGTAGGCCCTGCGTCTATTCAAGGCTGGGAACCTTATTTGCGCCGTCCCGATGTGTTTTTTCATTGGTATGGCAAACGATTCACATCCCCCTTCCGAAAAATGGGGCATGTGACTATACTATGCGATTCAATATCAGAATCAATGAATGTATCTGATGAAATTTTAAAAACTGTTTCGGTGGGTGTATAAATGGGAATTGTTGGCATGGTAATGGGTAGTATTTCAGATCGTGACTATATGGATGAAGGGTATCATTTCCTTAAAGAAATGGGTGTAACGGTTGAATACACCATCGTATCTGCCCATCGAACCCCCCAGCGGTTGTCCACCTATGCCCAGTCAGCGGCATCCCGTGGAATCTCCGTTATTATTGCAGGGGCTGGTGGGGCCGCCCATTTGCCCGGCATGTTAGCGGCGGAAACGATACTGCCTGTTATTGGGGTTCCAATTCGATCTAAAAACTCTATTGATGGATGGGATTCGTTATTATCAATTGTACAAATGCCAAAAGGGGTGCCGGTTGCCACAGTTGCCATTAACGGTTCACTCAATGCTGCCATTTTGGCCACCCAGCTTTTGGCCATCTCAAATCCATCCTTACAAAAAAAATTGATGGATTATAAAATGCGATTGGCAAATTCCGTGATGCAGTCAATTGATGACTCTGGTCTTTCCGATCCACTCAAAGGTCATTTATAGGGTTGAATAACCAGCTCTACCAATTGGTTAAAATGGCCCATACCCCAGAGTTCAACCTCTTTTTGAGCCATTATCGACTGTTGCCTAAACATCAATTTGCGTTGGTTCGGGTTAGCCACTCGGCGCTTCAAGAAGATGGATCAAGTTTGGCGGAATCAGTGGCCATGATGCAGCAGCTGGGTATGATTCCGAGCATTGTGTTAGATACAAAATGGGACAGTTTTTTGGATACAGAACAACCCATTGCATCCGATCGGGAATCCGCTCGCCGATTTGGTGCCATTGCCGATTTTTTTATGGAACAAATTCGTTTTTATGGGGGAGAAGCAGAGTTGGTTAAACCCGCTATTGATGTGCGTTCTATCCCATCACTATGGGAAATGGATCCCAGTGCCATTTTAGATTGTTTTAATCGCCATGTTATTCCGATTATCCTTCCATTTGGCCACAAAAATCGTCGTCGGGTTTATATCAATGGTCAAGAATCCACCCGCCTGATAATGGAAACCCTGTCTCCAAATAAATACATTTTAATTACGGAACAAGATGGGTTGCGTGATCACGATGATTCAGTGATTCCATTCCTAAACCTATCAGAACAACGGAATTATCGTCATATTTTAAGCCAGTATAAGCCCCTCATTCGAGAAATTCGCTTACAGCTTAATCGAACCCCCGATGCAGCGGCCGTCATTACCAATGCGCACAATTTATTAAGAGAAATTTTTACGGTTAAAGGACAGGGTACTTTCATTAAGCGATTTACCATTCATGCCACATCCAAGATTAGAGATTTGGATATACCGCGATTAAAGCAATTAATTGAAGACGCATTTGATAAAGACTTGGTTGAAGATTATTTTAATGAAAAATTTAAATTGATTGTGTATGAAAAAAATTACGAGGGGGTTGCCATTGTTAAGTTAATTCATGGCATTCCTTATTTGGACAAAATTGCCGTAACCAAAGCCGCAGAAGGAACTGGTTTGGGGGGAACACTATGGGCCAAAATTGTGGAGCAATACCCCACATTAGTATGGCGATCTACCACATCCAACCCCATGAATTCATTTTATTTTCGGCAGTGTCATGGGTGTATTAAAGGCAGTAAATGGATTGTGTATTGGAGAAATCTTAATGAGTCCCTCATTCTTGAGGTTGTTCATCGCATTAACGCCATTAGAAGTACGTTGCGATGATCCCATCTTCTTGGTTTCGTTGGGGAATCATTTCAAGTTTTTTAATATCTTGTTTTACCACCCTTACAATGGGCATGAATCAAATCCCCAATGAGTTATTGGTCGAAATAGACCCTGCCCGATCCGCCAAGCTTTTACCCCTACTCAATGCTACATTTGGAAATAAAATTCAAATTAAACCAGTAATCTTAAGAAGCATGGGGGTATCATTGTTACACATCAAAAGCAAAAATGAATCTGAACTCACATCCATTATTCAAGCTCTGACCCAATCACAAGATTTGGGCATTCATCAATTTCAACGAAATTATAGCTATTCGTTATTTAGGCCAGCGGTTCTAGACACCATTGAACTCATTCATCCCACCGAATCATCATCCATCCTTTATGTTCCGAATGACCCCTATCTAACCGA
>SXXA01000136.1 GCA_005791325.1 Actinomycetota bacterium
ATTGGAAACCTTTTTTGATATTCAAAGGAAAAAAGGCATGGAACTGAAGCACTATAGGGATTGGCTTGAAAGCAGTGCGCGTCATATAATGCCCGCTGAGCAATTGGAAGCGTTGGGGAACATTTTGAAGGAGGCATCATGAAATTAGGTACATGGATTCTTGGGGTTGCTGTTGCGTGTTTGTCGTTGGGTATCGGTTACGTGTATGTGTCATCAGATACGGAATTATATGCAGATATTAACCGCCGGGTGATTTCTGCCGTGGATCGTGATCAATCGCCCACCCCCATTAAATTTATATCCACACTCGAGGCCTATTCATTGTTTCAAACCAAAAAAGCCATCTTTTTAGATGCCCGTCCCGAGCGAGAGTTTCAATACATGCACATACCCGGCGCACGCTCTGCCTTTTATTCGGAGGTTAAAAAAAATAAGATGGTTAGGGCCATCGATCGGAATCAGTTATTGGTGGTCTATTGTGCGAGTTCCAAATGCCCCATGGCTGAATTGTTGGCCAATGCATTACATGAATTACAATTTAAAAAGGTGTATGTTTATGCGGGCGGCATGCAAGAATGGACCGGCTCAAAGTACCCAACCCAACGGTTTCAATTTCCACAAAATATGTAATGTTGATACCAACATGGTCGCTTAAAAAGTGGGTGGGGGTTTTGATACAACTTGGAATGGGCGGATTGTTTGTGTATGCGGGGCTAGGGAAAATAATGGACCCCTTTCGATTTAGTGCCAGCTTATTGGGCTATCAAATCATTCCCATGGGCCTCATTGATTGGATTACCCCCCTGTTTCCGTGGGCAGAAGTGACATTGGGGGTGTGTATGATACTTGGCTTGGCACGCCGGCTGGTTGGATTCGGAATGGTACTTTGCATGGTGGTGTTTACCCTATTGGTTGGGTATGCGTATTATCATAACTTGGTTATTGATTGTGGTTGTTTTGGTGCACCCCGACCGGTGGATGGCCAAAAAATCATCGAGAATTTACTCATGTTAGTAGCCAGTATGGCATGGTGGCGAGGCTGGGTACCGTCTGTATCCCTTCTACCCAAATTAAGATGATTACCGGCGCAACGTCGGTGTACGGCATTATTGGGAATCCGGTGTCGCATTCGTTGTCTCCGGTGTTTCAAAATCGGGCATATGATTATTTGGGATTGGATGCGGTGTATGTTCCATTTTTGGTTCAACCTGACGGCTTGGTTGGGGCTTTGGAGGGGTTATCCCGATTGGGGGTTAAGGGGGTGAATGTAACCGTTCCCTTTAAGGAATTGGTGGTGCCGTTGTTACATGAACTAACCGAGATGGCGAGGCAGATGGGTGCGGTCAATACCATTCAATTTAATGGGGATCATTGGGTGGGAACCAATACAGATGGGGATGGATTTTGGAATGCGATGATGGATTTGGGGGTATCTTCTGAAGCCACTTGTGGGATTGTTGGCAGTGGGGGATCGGCACGGGCAATTGCGATGGGGTATGCATCACGGGGGGGTAAGAAATTGAGAATGCTGAATCGTACCCTTGAAAAGGCACATAGGTTGAAGCGGGATATTCAATTATGGTATCCGCTGCTTGACTGCGAGGTGGCTTCAATAGGGGATGTGGGGGTATTGCAAGGGTGTGACTTGGTGGTAAATACAACCTCGGTGGGGTTGGGGGGGGGCAGTCAGGGGTTAATGGATATGGGATGGGTGAATCATGGGCAAATGGTGGGGGAATTAACCTATGGGGCGCCGAGTGAGTGGTTAGAGGCTGCTAAAGCGAGGGGGGGCGTTCCGTTTAATGGGCGGGGGATGTTATTGCATCAGGGAATATTATCGATAGAATTTTGGACGGGGAAGAGGGTGCCAATGGGGGTATGTGAGGAGGCTTTGAGGGGTATTTTTTGAGTAAGGGGCGACCCTACTTGTATGATATGTGGGGCGTCCAACCCTTTCCCTCTCACTCCCCTCCCACTTGACCCAATTTGAGAGTGGGGGTGTTGCATCCCGCTTAAAAGGGCTACACCCCTTGGGTTGGATTTTAGGGGGCTTTCGGACCCTAGCGGGGCTCTGGGATCGCAGGTCCCCGACATCATACTTCTTACCCCTTCACGCTGGGGAGGATTAGGGGGGGGTTCTATTGGTATAACGTAGTGCCCACTATCGTGTATTTAGCCTCATTTTAATTGGAATTTTTTGTTTATCTTACCCCAAATTTGGGAATCATATTCATGGGTATTGGCTTTGAGCAAATACCAAATTCAACAACGTGTGAGCAACTGAGTTGTCGTATTCCATTACATCATAGTCCTCTTGGGTTTCCTGTTGATTAAAAAGTCGGGTGAAATGATTTATTTTTCCCCTCGTTTCAGTTCAAAAATGACCCGAGAACCATGCTTTAATCGATGAGACAACGATTGGAAAAGGGTTTGAAAAAAATTATACTGGCAATACTAATGGCTTGGGCATTGGCAATCATGCCCGCCACTGTATTGGCAAATGTTTTATTAAATGGCGAAGTGTTTACCCCTGATGGACCACTCAATGGGGCTTATTCTGTGACGCTATCATTAAAATCTCCACTTAATTCTGAATTGACCACTTGGTCTGAACAACAAATAATTGAATTTAATAATGGGGCATTCTGGGTGACAGCCGGTAGTGTTGTTCCCATTCCGAACTCGCTCATGATTGGAATACAAGAATTTTGGATGAGTGTGGGAACGTCATTGCTTAGAATTCCATTTTTTCCAGCTCCGTCCGCTGTTGTGTCTTCAGTAACCCTTCGAACACTCACCGTTCCCTCCCAAGGTATTTTGGGCGTTATATCACCTATTTTAATAACGGGTAATTATTCTCTCATTACCAAGCTTGGTGCCCTAAGAGACCTAAACCTTCAAGATATTTCAGTAAAAAATGTACTCAGAATCGACCCTAAACAAAATTTCGTCGGCATCAATGTTACCCCCATTTCCCCTCTCGATGTATCCGGTTCCATTCGACTCAAGAATGGGGGCGTCTTATTTGATGACGGTACCATATTGCAAAATTCTACCATTTTGACCACAACAGCCAAGGCCCTTAATAACAACGGACTCATTTCGATTCAAAGCAGTTCCATTACAGGGAATACCGTAGTGAGGGCGGATACAACTGAGTGGTGGGTCACCGCATCCGGTAACGTGGGAATTAATGATTCCAATCCTCAAACCCGATTATCTGTTGGGGGGAGCTTGAGATTGCGAGCCAGCAATACTTGGGGAAATCGCGCGGGGAGCATCATGTTTAATAATGGTCGATTTGTGGGGAATACGGGTTCAAAAACCATTTATTTGGATGACGTTCCACTCCCATTATCCCTGTGGATGCCTAAAACCAACCAGTTGATAGCCTCTTTCAATCAAGTCGCCATTGGTACCCAAATCCCATCGGTGGCACTTCATGTTGTTGGAACCATCTCTGCAACCACCATTCAAAGCACTCAATTTCGAGGTAATGCTTCCCAAGTTACCAACATTCCACTCACCGCGTTTGAGTCGGATTGGCCTGTTTCTAAAGGCGGATTACCCAAAGGAACCCCCCTCAACAAAGGCATTACATTGGTTGTAGCAAGTCCGTCTAACACCCTTTATTATCGATTGCCAGATGGGTTGTTTTTTGGCATGGGTCGCACGGGGGCCTCATCGGTGCGATTGGATGTGTCAGGGTATTTGGGAAGTTACCATCAGGAGAGGAATCGATTTATACTCGCCCTTCCCCTTCATGAAGCCCCCCTGTCGATGGCGTTTGAGTCGCCAATTGGTAGTATTCAAATGGGGGGGCTGGGGCATGTGATGAGCATGGCAGAAATGACACGAAATGACTGGTTGGCCTACGATACCGCCCAAGATTGGGTTAAAATGACGGATGATACCATTGAAAATATTCAATTTTCTGGGGTTGGAATCATTCAGACAGTCTCCAACAATCCGCTTCAACTAACGGCACCACTTTCGTCGGTATCCATTGGTAAATACATCGCCTCTAGACAACTCGCTCGATCACAAATGTTGGAAGTGGATGGTGGTATCCGCATTGGAACATCTCCCTCACCAACCCCTGGAACCTTGCGTTATCAAACTCAACTTGGGTTGGTTGGGACAGGGGAGGATGGCTTGGATGCCCTGATTGGAACAGAAGCCGATTCTTGGGGTCCCATGACTCGACTAGGTAGTGTGATTTCGATTCAATCACCTGTTGGTATTCGTACCCAATCCAGCATCGGTTTGGCGATACAGGGCGATATGTCGGCGCAATCCATTCAGGTTAGGCAATCCATTCAAACCGATGGCGTGATTAAAATGGGGGCTACCCAATGGTCACCGTCGGGATTGCGAAGCCCCCGCTGGGTGATAATGGCCCCATCAGTAGGCTTGGGAACTAGGGCCATGCCGGGCGTGCAATTATCCTTACCCCTTCCCATTCGATGGGGTGCGATGACATTGGGTTCATCAGGGGTTCTATCGCCATTGTTATTTTCAAAACCCATCATCACGCCCACCATGTCCCTCACTTCGTTTCAAACAGAATTTAATCCGAGTGGAATGGTGGTATTGTCGGGGGTTGAAGTGAATCGTGGATTATCCACTGTTCAAAGTGATATTGAACTTGGATTGTCACAACGCGTCTTAATGCAAGAAGGGGTGGTGTCGGGTTCGATGGATGTGGGTGGTTTTGTAGGGGTCAATTCACAACCCTCGTTATTGGCCATTGGATCGGTTAGCCCATTACCCAGTTCCATGGCCAGTGTGTGGGATTTGCGAGTCGGTAATACTTCCTCATTATTGGGGGCCTCCACACGAGCCGATGTGATGGTGGCAGGTAATTTAATCATCGGAGGGAAGCTGACCTACCTTATTAAGGAAAAAGACGCCTTACAAATTTCAGGAAACACCACACTCAGAGGAAAAGAGGGGACATTGGTAATCGGTGGTCAATTTGGACGTGGGTCGCGGGTGGAAATTCAGTTGCGATCCAACGAAGCCACGGCCCTAACCTTATTTAATCAATCCAAACAACGGGTACTCACCATTGGGGATTTGGGGAATCTCATGGTTGGGTCTGACAACAAACAGGCCTTTTTACAATTAAAAGGGGGAACGACAGAGTGGCCTGCCATTCGATTGGCAGAATCGGCAACTATCAATACAATCACTGGTGGGGTTTTTAGAGTGGGGAATACCTTAAATATCGCGACAACATCTGGCCCAAAAGCAGTGCTTTTGGCGACGTTTCCTCAACAATTATCTCGGGTTCATATTCGTCAGTCAGAATTGCAACGGGTAACCTTGAACACCCCAGTCATTGAGTGGTTGCAATTAAAAACGAATATGGATGGGGGGGATGCATCCATTAGTGCCGATTCTGTATTGGTAAAACTACCACGTTATATGGGGATCAATCGCCCCAATCCTGTGGCCAAGTTGGATGTTGCAGGGGGTATTAAATTGGGTTCAGCCGCAACGTTCATATCCGGACAATTATCATATAACAATGGGTTTTGGGGAGATACCAGTTTACGGCGAAGACGTATCGAGAACCCCGCATGGATGCAGGAATGGAATATGTATGGGATTTCAGCGGTGGGGGTAACGACCTCACTATTAATTGGGGAATTGACCCAACCCAGTTTGGGAATCACAGGCAATTTGGAAGTTATGGGCCAAGTATCTGCCAATCGGTTGGTTGGGTCTGGCTTGCTGTTAACCGGATTAAGTAGCCAATCATTGGGACAAATGTCAATCGGTCGAGGAGGATTGGGAAGCAATTCTTGGTCTACCAAAGATTTAGTTGGGGGCTCATTAATTCAGGGACAACCTGGCTGGCTTATGGGAAAGGGTGCCGGACAAATTACGTTTACAACCACTATCTTGAATGGGGTGACCAGCAATATGCGTGACAATACCCTATTGGTGTACCTATTACCCCATTATACGGAAGAGCCATCCATTTCGTTGGAGGGCAACCGATTATCCAGATTAACCATTAATCAGTACGGAACCATTTCAACCATTAATACCCTGCCTGATACGGCGTTTCTGACCGATACTAGTTTTTGGATGCGTCGCGATTTTTTTTCAACCCCGTATACACTTAAAATTCGAAAAGGGATCATTCAAACCCCTACTGGGGATCACTTGGCGATACAGGCCAATCGTGTGGGGATTGGAACTCGGACACCGGCCACCCAATTGGATGTGGCAGGGGCCCTTATTATTTCGAGTCAAAATATTTTTCAAAGTGGGTCAATCGTATTTAAAAATGGTCAATTTTTAGGAAAAAAAGATGATCGATGGGTTCGATTGGATGTTCAAAAATGGGGTGAATTAAATTTTGAAGCCGCTCAATTTATTGGTGATGGGAGTCGATTATTTAATCTTAACCCAACTAAATTAAGCACCATGATGCCCATTCAGAGTGGGGGGAATGCCAGTAATCATTTTGAAAATAATGGGGTTTTAATTTCAATGGGTAATCGGGTTATTGGAAAGCCAATACCAGATGGAGCAATATTGGCCTCAACCCTAACAGAAGTAGTGACCCCCTTGTTCACAACGGGACAATCGATGGTGTTATCTACCAATAATACACAATGGCGCTTGGGGCATAGGATTCAATCATTACCCAATATGGATTGGGATTCCAACGGATGGATTCGCCAAATCGGGATCAATGAATCAGGGCATGTTACGACCGTATCACTGATGCTTGAGAATCGATATGGATTTAATAAAGCAGAAGCTGATTATTGGATTTCAAGACGCTGGCGCTCCATTATGGGTGGAACCGTTTTATTAAAATCACAAAATGGCGGTCTGGATATTTCTACCAAAGAAGATTTAAATTTTACCATTCAACCAGACGGAACCGGTGCCATTGGGTTGGGAACCACCAGACCCGTTGGATTTGTATCCATTGGTGGGAATCGAGAAGGAGCCTCTGGTGATATAGGCGGGGTTCAATTGTGGATAGGACCTGCTTATCACGCTAAAGCAAGTCAAATTTTACTTAAAATAGCGGGGTATAATAACGATGCGGACGGTGTCATTCCGTTGTTGGTTCAAGATGAGGATGGTTCTGTTGATTTTGAATTAAAGCGGGTGACCTCATCGATACAGGTTCGTGTAACCGGATCATTATTGGTGGCCAGCAATCCCAGTTCCATCACTCAAAAAGGAACCATCAAGGCCCGTTTTTTTGAAGGAGACGGAAGCCGATTGAGTCAGGTTGCGTTTCCGGCAGTGGTGATTGATTCCTATCAGGGAGGAACGGGAATGTCGGCGTTACCCACGGGGTCGTTATTAATCTCTCGTGGCAATCAACTAGGGGCTTCCGCGGTATTGGGTATCGGTGAAGTATGGATTGGGGGGGGAGAGTTGGGCCCCATTGCAAACCCACTGAAAGGAGAGGGCATTCGGATTGAAGGGGATATGGGGATGATTGTGATATCCCATGGTGGGCAAGTCGAACCCATTGAGAACCTAAATGGGGGTATTAGTGGCATGACACTGGATCAATATGGACATTTGCAATCGGTTAGAACTCAAAATTATATTTTGTTACATAATCAATCGATTTACGATGGCTTGTTGGGGTACCAAGATAGCACGGTGGCATCGATGTCGGCCAAACTCATTATCGCATCCAAATTAACCACCTCGCGTGTGATGGGGGGGGCATTAAAGGGAGATGGGAATCGGATTACCAGTTTGAATGTATCACAATTTTCGGGAGTATTTCCGGTTTATCCAGCATCTGGAACGGGATTGCCCATCCTTCCAACGGGGTCATTGTTAATGCCATTTGCCGTCACAGAAATGAGCACATACCACCCCAGAGTCGGGGGGATTTTGGGCGCATCACGATATGGTATCGTTGAAACATGGCCCGTGATTGGTCGCGAGTCCCCCGGCTTTGATAGTGTAACCACCAATGGAGGGATACTCATTCAACATCGACCACTCACATCGGTGGTGATAAATCAAGGAACAGAAAATGCACTCAATCGACTGATATTGGATGATTATGGGCATGTGAGCGAAGTTAGATACACGTCATTATCCAGCCGGTATCTCGGTTATTCCAGCATCACGCAATATGTGGATACAATGACGGGGATTGTGAATCATCGCTTGGGGGTATCCGAGAATATCGTGGTACAGGGTGATGCAATGGCCAACAGCATGCGTGCGTCACAAGTAACGGGACTTTTGCAAGGGTCTGGCTCTCAACTTCGCCAATTTAATGCGACACACTTGTCGGGGGAATTGGGTTTGGCATCGGGGG
>SXXA01000137.1 GCA_005791325.1 Actinomycetota bacterium
CATGTATTATTGACATCTACGCCGGAAATTAAGGTACAAAAAATAGTAGCCATTTAGCATTATATATTTCATTTTTAGCACAATTAATAGCTGGACCAATCGTTAGATACAAATTGGCAAAGATGCCATATTTCACTCTCAAGTTTTTTGCGCGATTATCCTTATATTCATCTTGGTGGTCATAGGAGGAAGCAAACTTCAAACTTATCGCAATCGTCGGGGTGGGGTTGTAACACCCTCACATTGTATGTTAAGAATATTTTTTACGGTTATCATATTAATATGATGCCCCTATAAAACCAAAGCCGTGTATTCACCATGAAACAATCTATTCAATATTCCTTATTATTTCCTTTAATTATCATCTCCTTAATGTCATCTAACAAGCAAATGCTCGCATCAACAGACATTAACCATGATATCTTTTTAATCACCCCCTTATTGGAGTCCTTATCCAACAATTTCAACATAGGTCGGTTCCTTAGCTATTTTCCACGCAACAACGTTCATAACCATGCACATGTCCACGCTCCCGTTTTTACATTCAGCACCAATATCTTAACACCCACTAAAACCGACAACGCCAGTTATTTTCACACCATTTTAGAAGTGGACTCGTTAAAAGCCAGTGGCCTTAACTATATCAGTAACCACTATTTTTACGGCAATGAAGAATGGAAAAAATGGGCACGAATTCCATTTTATTGGGTCGGTCTCGGACTCCAATCTACCCTCTTTAGATCGGACTTAATTATCCATGAATGGGGTCATTATAGCCGTCTACAAGCAGCTGGCGTGCAAGCCAGTATTGGGGTGGGGCCCTATGAGGCCAATTTGCGTCGATATTCACCTTATTTTTGGGATATCGCCATTTTTTTGTCAACGAATGGCATTGGTAGAGGCGGGTATGTTTCTTTCAACGATGATTTGTCCCTATTATCCCCTAAAACAAAACTATTGGTCGCCGGTGCCGGTTTAAATAATCATTCAGCCGTCTCCGATTATTATGATGAACACGTTTTTTTGAGTGGCGGGGGCTCTATTTTTCAGGCAATATCTGTGTTTTCAAGAATGGGAATAGGGCTTTACGGTCGATTTGATACTGGAAAGGGGGATGACATCGATTCTTTTATGGAAACCTACGCCCAAGAATCGGTTGGCACCCCATTAAACCGACTTCACTTTGTTAACATTGGCGATAGCACCATCTGGAGTGGGTCAACCTGGGCCTATTTTATAGGGTTATCCCGCTATTTTTTGTGGGGTCAAACCACCTATGACCCATTAGAGTTCCATTCCTTTTTAATACCCAATCAAACCGTTTACCTATCCTCCAAAGGAACCACTCGCAAAGTAACGTCAGGTTACCGATGGTCCGATTCCATGTTGGGTCTATTTGGGGTGGAATGGGTTGAAGTCGGACAACCATTTGAAGAATATACGCTTGGTTTATTTATTCGAAACCTCATGTTGAATCGAACCTGTATCACTGTATTAAATAAATGGATGGTATCCAGCAAAGGAACCCTCAGTAGCGAACTAACCGTTTCAACCCCCATCAGCCCAACCTGGACACTCAAGGGACATGTGGCATGGTGGGATCAAAATAGTCTTATTGGCGAACGGAATACCCTTGATTATCGAAATCGACATAGCCTACAATTCACCCTGATGGCATCGTATCACCCATTCCATTAATCCCCACCGGCTTTCTCACCCACCCAATCATTCCCCCACCTAATTGGCTTGATGTAATCCACATTCTTGGGAGCCATCCTTATGATTTTCCCACCACCACCGACCGGCCCGATCCGGTTGGCCTGGTTCAACCGCCCTTGTACATGGGGCACACCCAATGCTGGGGTATCCCCGATCATGTAATGGATTGGTTGGCACCCGATTCTCTCGAAGATAGGCCCATACATCCGTCGATGACCAGCCAATCAAAGGATTTAATTTAATGAGCCCGTTAGATTCGTCCCACTCTACCGATTGCATTCCCGCCCGATTGGCCGATTGCTCTCGACGAACCCCTGTAATCCATGCTTTTTTACCGTGTAACGCCCGTTGCAATGGCACCATTTTTCGAAGATGACAACACGCTTTCCTTAATTCACTCGACTCATAAAAAGCATTGGGGCCATGCTGTTGCACAAAGGTCTCAAGAGCATCAGTGGGGGGCATCATCACCTGATGCTGAAACCCATATTGTCGTTGGGTTTTACTCATCACTGAGTGGGTTTCATTGTGTAACCGCCCCGTATCCAATACCACAATCGATATGGCTATCCCCCGCCCCCACATCATATCGGTTAATACTTGATCTTCGGCACCCAAACTCGATGCCAGCACCACCGAATCCAAACCACACACGGCAACCAACCGATCCATCATCGCCATGGGGTCCGATATCCCTCTTAACTCATCCATTAATTCGTTTTTAATCATACCCCCATTGTAGAAGAGAGTTTCCATTGCGTCACCCCCCACCATCATGGGTTGGATGAAAAATAATCCACAATCCCCTGGGCAATAGCCACGGCCAACTTTTGCTGAACATCCCCTCGGTTCAGGCGATCAAATTCCAATGGATTGGTAATAAACCCAGGTTCAATTAAAACGGCCGGCATACTGGTATTTCGTAATACATACATTCGAGCACGTTTTAAACCGTTATCCCTAAATCCCAATGTGGACACCATGCGAGCGTGTACCAATTGAGACAACAATTTGTCGGATGGCTTGTAATAATAGGTTTCGGTTCCCGATGCAAAAGAATGAAAAAAAGAATTGATATGCACACTAATTAACATATCCCCCTTGGCCTGCTCCGCAATATCACACCGTTCCTGTAACGACGGGTTTTCATCTTGGTTCCGACACATCACCACTGCTGCCCCCAAACGCTCCAGTTCCCCCTTTAATCGACGAGACAACTCAATTGTTATATCTTTTTCATAGCGCCCATTCTGGGCAATGCCACCAGGGTCCCCCCCCCCATGCCCAGGGTCAATGACAATCACATATCGACGCAATGCCCCACCCGTTTTAGGGGGCGCCACCGGTTGTGATACCCGCCC
>SXXA01000138.1 GCA_005791325.1 Actinomycetota bacterium
CATGGCCTTTGTTCGGTTGATTAGTAAGGCTTTGCGTGATCCGATTAAACCGTGGTTGGTTCCGATTATTCCTGATGAGGGTCGAACGTTTGGGATGGAAGCCATGTTTCGACAAATTGGTATTTATTCACCGCTTGGCCAACAATATGAGCCTGTAGATAGTGAATCATTATTGGCATATCGAGAAGCCAAAGATGGTCAAATATTAGAAGAGGGGATCAATGAGGCGGGGTCCATGGCCAGTTGGTTGGCGGCGGGTACCGCCTATGCCACCCATGGGTTACCCATGATTCCCATCTATATTTTTTATTCCATGTTTGGCATGCAGCGCGTGGGTGACATGGTATGGTTGGCAGGGGATAGTGGCGCAAAAGGGTTTTTGGTGGGTGGAACAGCAGGGCGAACCACGTTAAATGGGGAGGGTTTACAACACCAAGATGGTCATAGTCACTTATTGGGAGCAGGGGTCCCCAATTTGGTGACTTATGATGTTGCCTTTCGGTATGAAATTGCGGTGATTGTGGAAGATGGTTTGCGTCGGATGTATCAAAATAACGAGTCGGTTTTTTATTATCTGACGGTTGGAAATGAAAACTATCCCCATCCCGCCATGCCGGAGGGTAGCCAAGAGGGAATTTTGAGGGGGTTGTATCGGTTTAGCCATGGACAAGCCGATGGTATGAAGGTTCATTTGTTCGGGTCAGGAAGTATCATGAATGAGGTCATACGGGCCCAAGGAATGTTGGCATCGTATGGAATATCTGCGGATGTATGGGGTGCCACCAATTATAAACGGTTGCGAATGGAAACGATTGCGGCCCGTCGCCAACATTTTTTAAATCCCACCCAAGCCAAACAACCCTCCTATTTGGAACGGGTATTAGCAAATGAAGACGGGGTATTTTTTGCGGTATCTGACAATGTGCGATTGGTTCCAGACCAAATTGCCCCGTATGTCCCTGGGGGATTGTATACCTTGGGAACGGATGGTTTTGGCCGGAGTGAATCGAGAGACGCCTTGCGACGGTTTTTTGAAGTGGATGCAGAAACCATTGTGGCGTATGTGCTGCATATATTAGCCCAACAAGGCCAATTGGACCCCCAGATAGCCACTGATGCATTGGCCATATTTGGCCTAACGCCAACCAAATCAAATGGCATTGATGTGATCGTAGGAAACGGATAAAGGATACAAACATGAACATACAATTACCTCACCTTGGGGATGGGATTGAATCAGCGGTGGTATTGGCCGTATTGGTAAAACCTGGCGATACGATTACCAAAGATCAACCCATTTTAGAATTAGAAACCGACAAAGCCGTGGCGTCCATTCCTTCCCCATCGGGGGGGACGGTTGAATCGGTGTTGGTATTGGTGGGCGACACGGTACGAATGGGAACCCCCGTGTTAGCAGTTGCCGGTGAAGGGGGTTCGGGGGAATCTACAACCAATGGGCATGCCCCATTGGCGAACGCGTCCCCTATCTCAACAACAGGAAATGGATCCGTTACCACAACGGCAACCACGGCGGTGGTGGCAGTGGCCCCCCAAAACATGGGGAAGTATACCCAACGTGGAAATCATCAATCGGTGGTCACTTCCCCTACTATTCGACAATTGGCAGATGTTTTTGGGTTGGATTTAACCCGCATTGCGGGCACCGGATTGGGGGGACGGATTACAGTTGAGGATGTGCAAGCGTATGTTTCCCACATTCAACACAAGGCCTTTGAAGCCCCCGTGGTTTCGGCACCTGCGTCCGCACCGAATCGTGTGGTAGCCGATCCATTGCCAGACTTTGCTAAGTGGGGGCCCATTGAACGACGCCCCTTGCCGTCATTACGCAAAAAAATTGCGGCCAAGATGTCTCAATCGTGGGCCATGGTGCCCCATGTCACGCAATTTGATGAGGCAGACATTACCCACATTATGACCTTGCGAAAAAAGTATGTGGCGGCCTATGAAAAGGCAGGGTGTAAGTTAACGGTAACAGGCTTGGTGATTAAAGCAGTGGCGAAAACCTTATCGCGGTTTTTACACTTTAATGCCAGTTTGGATACCGAACGAGACGAATTAATTATTAAGCAATACATCAATTTAGGGATTGCGGTGGATACTGATAATGGATTGATTGTACCAGTAATAAAGGGCGTTGAGGAAAAACGCATTTTGGAATTGTCTCAAGAGTTGGCGGTGGTATCTGAAAAAGCCCGTACACGGCAAATTGGGGTTGAAGATTTACAAGGTGGCACCTTTACAATTTCAAACTTGGGTAGTTTGGGGGTGGGTGCCTTTACACCTATTGTCAACACCCCAGAAGTGGCCATTGTGGGCTTATCCAAAGGGGTCTCCAAGCCTGTGGTGGTAAACGGGGAAGTGGTGATTCGAACGATGTTACCCATCAGCTTGTCGTATGACCATCGGGTAATAGACGGGGCTGATGCGGCTCGGTTTGTACGGGCAATGATTGAAGAAATAGAGACCTTGTCAGAATCAGAAGTGGAGGTTGGATAATGCATCCTCAAATCAAAACAAATGTGGTGGTAATTGGTGGGGGTCCTGGGGGATATGCGGCGGCGTTTCATGCCGCCGATCAGGGTTTATCGGTGGTATTGGTAGATACGGATACCCGATTGGGGGGGGTCTGTTTAAACCGTGGTTGCATCCCTTCAAAAGCCTTGTTACATGTGGCCAAATTGATTCACGAAACCCAGCACAGTGCCCCAGGTGGGGTGACATTTGGAGCCCCGACAATTGACATTGATGGGGTTCGCACATGGAAAGAGGGGATTATTGGGCAATTATCAATGGGGATTTCGGGCTTGGCGTCCCAGCGAAATGTGATGGTCATAACGGGAAGGGGTATTTTTGAGGGTCCAACCCAGTTACGGGTGGATCGAGAAGATGGCCAACAGGTGATTGTATTTGATCAAGCCATTATTGCGACGGGGTCCCGACCGGCCATGCCTTCGGCCTTTGATTTGGGAAATCCGAGGGTCATGACCTCGACGGAAGCATTGGCATTGGCGAATGTACCCGATCGCTTCTTGGTGATTGGTGGGGGCTATATTGGTATGGAATTGGGTACGGCGTATCAGGCCTTGGGCAGTGAGGTAACGGTGGTCGAGGCAGGCCCAACGATTTTGGCTGGTGCGGACGATGACTTGGTTCGGGTATTGCGTCGAACGGTGGACAAAACGTTTGCGGCGATTCATACCAATACAAGTATCAAGGGGTTAAAGTCGGTGAAGGGTGGCATTGAGGCGACCTTCCTTGAAGGGGAGTCAGTAACCACGACCTGTTTTGATGGGGTGTTGGTTGCGGTGGGTCGAACACCGAATACACAAAATATGGGCTTAGAGTTGGTAGGTGTAGACTTGGATGAAAAAGGTTACATTAAAGTAACGGAGGGGTATCAAACAACGGTGGGTTCGATTTATGCGATTGGTGATGTAATTGGGGGCCTATTATTGGCCCATAAAGCAGGTTCAGACGCAAAACGGGCTGTGCAATCGATGCTAGGCGAGCCGATGGGGGCACAAACAGCGATACCAGCGGTGGTATTTACCGATCCAGAGGTGGCATGGGTGGGGGTAACAGAAGCAGAAGCGAAGCGTCATAATCGGGCGGTGCTGGTATCGAAGTTTCCGTGGTCGGGGTCAGGGCGGGCGTTAACAATGAACCGAACAGACGGGTTAACCAAGGTAATTGTGGATGCTCAGACTCAGGTAGTGGTGGGTGTGGGGATGGTTGGGGTTGGTGCGGGGGAGTTAATTGCTGCGGGGGCAAGTTTGGTGGGGATGGGGGCACAAACTATGGATGTTGGGGCGATTATACAGGCACATCCAACGGTGGCAGAAACGTTATTAGAGGCGGCGGAATCGTTATTGGGGCATGGGGTGCATTCACCAGGTAAGCACAAGGCACCCTCGCCAGAGGTGACCACAACGGTATAGGGGGAGGTATACATGCGGGGACCTTCGGTCCCCGAGCCCCAGCTAGGGTGCGAAGGCCCCTTGGAACCCCTACTTCAAGGCCAACACCCTGATTGTAAAGGGGCTTCGTACCTTGGTAGGAGGGGGTGCCAAGAACCCACGATAACATGGGTTCAGGGGGGGGGACGTGGGGCATCCATTAACTGGGCTTTTTGATACCACCCGCCACCCCGTGATCATCCCTTTCTGACGGGGACGGCAATGGGCGGGGGCACTTTTCCCCCCCCTTGCACCAATTGAAATCTATCCGGCTTTTGTTCGCATGCCCCATGCGACACATGATGGGGGGCTTTTAACCAACCAAGCATGTGAGCCGTTCATCCCCCCCTTGCACCACTTGAAATCTTTCGGCTCTTTGTTCGCATGCCCCATGCGACACGCACTGGGGGGCTTTTAACCAACCAAGCATGTGAGCCGTTCATCCCCGCTTTGGTGGGCCACCCGCTGAAAAAGAAATTAAAGACCCTCGATGTGTTCAGGTACTTAATTCTAATAATTCCAATACAGACCCAGCTTTGTTGAAATATGAGGGTCCTTGTTATAAGAAATGAGGGACATTGTGACCACCAGATCCCATATTAGCTGTTAATGTAGGACAAGCTTTACTTTTATTTTCACGAACATATTGCCTTCTCCATTGGTACAAAGTGTCTTTGGATTTAACGGCTTTTGATATTTCTTTATAACAATCGTATCGATCCGTGTAGTAAAACTCAGGTGAGACTTGTTGGGTTTCAAGACAGTCGTGAATTGTCTTGGTGAGAGGAGTTTCTTTCGGGTATTCAAATTTTTCAGCTTTTATTGGGTCTCTGAAACCAACAACAAATACTCTTTCACGATTTTGTGGAACATTTGAATGGGACATACTGTTTAGAACTTTGTATTGAACTGTATATCCACACTTTGATAATGAATCAATCATGAATTTAAAGGTTTCACCTTTTTCATGGTTCATCATTCCTTTTACATTTTCTAGTAAAAAAGAACTTGGTTTCTTATCTTTCAAGATTCTCAAGATGGCTAAAAATATGTCACCACCTCTCTCGTCTTTGAGACCTTTTCTAAGTCCAGCAATACTGTAGGGTTGACAGGGGAAGCCAGCTATTAAGACATCGTGATTGGGGACTAATTTGGATTCCAATTTCAAAATATCATTGAAATAAACATGAGTACCTTTAGGTTTGAAGTTGGCTTTATATGTTTTTAGAGCCTCTTCATTTATTTCACAGGTTAGAACACATTCGCCGCCAGCCTTCTCAAAGGCTATTCTCATTCCACCAATTCCAGCAAATAGATCTATAAATTTGAAACTCATTCTTTGTCACCTTATTTTTGATATCAAGACTTTATCAAATGACTTGATAAATTGCAGCTACTAATTGATTACATGTTTCCAATAATTTTTATAGATACATTTATCCAAAGTTTTCTATATTGGGTAAGGTGTTGGGTGGTATAAAGAAAAAACCACTAAAGTTCTCACTTTAGTGGTTTTTGTATTCGAAGGCTCGAAAACCTTAATTTGGTTGGTCGGGCGTGTCCACTATTATACCCAAATGACACATTCATCTCACACCTATTCCATACTGGTTATTCAATCAACTGTGGGGTAAACTGTCGTTTTAAAACATTAACTCACTGTTCGTTATGGGAGAATGCCATGTCAATTGTTGATTGGTTTGCAAAAAAAGAAAAGACCAACGCTACCTCTACCAAGCTCAATATTCCCGGAGACGTTTGGATTAAGTGCCCTTCATGTGGCGAAATCTTATTTCAAAAAGACCTGGAGTCCAATGCCAAAGTATGCCCAAAATGCCAACATCATTTTCGCTTGTCCGCCTTCGAACGAATTGAATTACTGGCTGACCCAACTAGTTTTGTTGAAGTGGATTCATCTATTTCCCCCATTGATTTTTTAACATTTAGTGACACGGAACCCTACCAAGCCCGTATTCACAAATCCCAGTCCAAATCGCTTTCCAAGGATGCCGTTATTACCGGATCCGCAACTATTCAAGGTATCCCAGTTCAACTTGCCGTTATGGATTTTGGATTTATGGGAGGATCGATGGGTGCCGTGGTGGGTGAAAAAATTACCCGTACCATCGAACGAGGTGTGGCCACTCAAAACCCTGTTATTGTGGTGGCATCCTCCGGAGGAGCCCGCATGCAAGAAGGGATTATGAGCCTGATGCAAATGGCCAAAACAAGTGTGGCCTTGCAACAATTGGCCCGTGTAAAAGTACCCTATATTTCCATTATGTCAGACCCTACCACCGGTGGTACATCCGCTAGTTTTGCCACCTTAGGCGATATTAACTTGGTTGAACCCGGTGCCTTGGTATCATTTGCCGGACCGCGGGTAATTGAACAAACCATCCGCCAAAAATTACCAAAGGGTGCCCAGCGAGCCGAATTTTTATTGCATCACGGCATGGTGGATCGAGTGGTTCATCGAAAAGAATTACCCACCACCATCGCCAAGTTATTGCGGGTTTTGATGATTCCAACCGGAGGTGCCCATGAAACGACTCCCCTTTGAAAAACCACTCAGTGAGCTACTCGACAAAATCGAGCAACTCAAAACCTTATCCCAGACGGAAGGGATTGATTTAACATCTGAAATTGCAAAAATTGAAGAACGTGCCGATGCCGTCCGGCGTGACTTGTATGCCAATTTAACCCCCATTGATGTGGTTCAAATTGCCCGCCACCCAAACCGTCCCGATGCCATTTCATTGGCGACCCTTATGCTCACCGATTGGACCGAATTACACGGAGACCGACAATTTGCTGACGACCCATCCATTATTGGCGGACTTGGATTGATGGGATCTCATCGGGTGATGTTAATTGGCCATCAGAAAGGGCATGATACCAAAGAAAATATTTACCGTAATTTTGGAATGCCTCACCCAGAAGGTTACCGAAAAGCACTCCGCCTCATGCAATTGGCCGATCGCTTTAATATTCCGATTGTTACATTAATCGATACCCCTGGTGCCTACCCAGGCCTCGCTGCTGAAGAACGTGGGCAAGCCGAAGCCATTGCACGCAACTTAAAAGAAATGGCCGGTTTTCGGGTTCCCATTATATCCGTTGTGATTGGGGAAGGGGGTTCCGGTGGGGCATTGGGAATCGGGGTTGGGAATCGCTTGCTAATGTTGCAATATGCCGTTTATTCCGTTATTTCTCCGGAAGGCTGTGCCTCTATTTTATTTCGTGATGCAAAAAAAGCAGATATAGCGGCCAAAGCCCTTCGTATCACCGCATCCGATATTTATTCATTGGGTGTGTGCCATGGCATTCTACCAGAACCCTTGGGAGGGGCTCATCATCATTGGCAAGAAACCGCATCCACCATTCAATCTGCGTGTATCACTGAGTTAAACCGTTATCAATCTTGGTCATCGGATGCCATTATCGAAGAACGTTTTCAACACTTTCGTAAACTTGGCCCCTTTATCGAAAACAATGAACCTGCTAATATGCCAACCTTTTGTTAGTGACTTGGTTTAATTACCTATGTCGATGGTAGACTCAAATCGTTGAAATAAGGTAATAAATCGGGGGAGTGATCGTAGATGGTGGGGTTTTGGATTCGTGATAACACACAAGAGAGGATAGGCTCATGAAGGCATATGATAGTTTGATGATTTTAAAAGCAAATCAATCAGAAGAAGATATTGAAACACAAGTTGCTACCATTGAATCGTGGATCACTGGTACGGAAGGACGTATCTTATCGACCAAAATTTGGGGGGTCCGAGAATTAGCAACCCCCATTGATAAACAAACAAAAGGGTGTTACGTTTTGTTTCAGTTTGAAGGTACACCTAAAACATTGGCTGAATACCGCAAACGAATTTTGGTTACCGAAACCATTTTACGCGATATGACCGTCACCTTAGATTCCGTATTAAGCAAAAAACAACCCGCCGAGGCAACCCAGTGACCAGTTTTAATCGAATTACATTAATTGGACCCTTACACGGTAGTCCCGATCGTCGGGTTACCGATATGGGTGAACCCATGTTGCGGTTATCGGTCATCACCGATCGCCCAGCCTCAGGGGATCAAACTCCGCAAAAAGATACCATTCCTGTGGTCGGTTGGGGAAATGTAGCGGCGTTGGGTGATGATTGGGTTGCGGGTCAAGTTGTATTGGTTGAAGGTCGTATTCAGGTAAAAGCCATTGATGATGCGGCCGGTCAACGTCGATGGATTACGGAAGTCGTGGCGTCTGATATTAAAGCATTGCCCAGTACTAGTATGCCAACTATTGGGATGTCCCCAAGTGGCTTTGGTAATCATTTGGTGTCTGATTCTGGCATTCAATCAGCCCATACGGTGGAGCATGTTGCGCTTGATTCGGTTGATATACCCTTCGAATTCAAATCAGGTGCTCCAAAATCAGCTTCATCTGTATCAAAATCCGTGCCAGTGTCATCTAAATCCCCTGTTGTGTCGTATGAGGCGGGTCCCAATTTAGAACCCGATCTCGATGAGATTCCATTTTAATTATGTATAACAAATGTTTTTTAATTGGTCGTTTGGTACGTGACCCTGAAATGAGGGTAACGTCTTCGGGTATTGCAGTGACCACATTTACGATGGCGGTAGATCGCCCAAAGCGTGGCACAGAAAAATCTGCTGATTTTATTCGCATCACCGCTTGGCGTCGTTTGGGAGAAATTTGTGGACAATATCTCAAAAAAGGTAAGCTCATTGCCATTGAGGGACGACTGCAATTTGGTTCTTATGATCGAGATGGGCAATCAGTTACCACCGCAGATGTGGTGGCGGATAATATGCAGATGTTGGACCGTGGGGTACCAGAGGATGTTACCATGGTACCTGATGGAATGATGAACTAAGGAGTCGTATATGGAAAAAAAGAAACAAGTAATCAAAAGACGCACTAAAAAAAGACGGGTATGCCCCTTTTGCTTAGACAAAGTGGATATTTTAGATTATAAAGATGTGGCTAAATATCGTCGTTATATTACTGACCGTGGCAAAATTGTACCCAAACGGAATTCTGGTATTTGCGCCAAACATCAGCGTATGTTGGCCATGGCTGTAAAGCGTGCCCGAACCATTTGTTTGATTCCGTTTACGGTTGACTAGGAGATCCCAATGGCTAAAAAAATGCGTATTATTTTAACATCTGATGTAAAAGGGTTGGGGACAGCTGGTCAAACCGTGGATGTTGCCCGTGGGTATGCTATGAACTTTTTATTGGTATATGGCCATGCGATGATTGATTCGACAACCAACCGACTTCGAATCAATACAGTGGTTAAAGCACACCAAAAACGAGTGGCTAGTGAAGTGGCCGATATTGAGCAGTTATTACAAAAAATTAACCAAAAATCTATTCAGATCGACGCTTCCGTACATGGTGAAGATGAATTGTATGGATCGGTTGGTGTTTCGGATATCATATCTGCGTTACAATCCCATTTTCAAGTTCAATTGGATAGAACGGTGATTCAATTAGCTGAGCCCATCCGAGTATTGGGTCATTATGAGATTCCATTGGTCTTTGCCCATGGCCGATCAGGCACCGTTCACTTAACAGTTGCAAAAGCTGAGTCTGGCAAAAAAAAGGCTGTTACTGCTTAGTATTTTAAGGCATCAATGAGACCACCGGTCGATTTATCATCTCTTCCAGAATCCCCTGGTATATACAAGATGATTAATTCTTCCGGTGTTGTCATTTATATTGGTAAAGCCAAGCACCTCAAAAAACGCGTGAAACAATATTTTATGGGTGGGCGTCCATTGGATGTCAAAACAGCCATGATGGTCAAACAGGTAGCCACCATTGATACCATCGTAACCCAAAGTGAACAAGATGCCCTGTTACTCGAAGCACAATTAATTCGTGAATTTCAGCCACGATATAACATTCAATTAAAAGACGACCGGCATTATCCGTATGTTAAATTAACCAACGAGCCATTTCCGAGAGTATTGGTGGTTCGGAATCGAGAATCGGATGGGTCCACCTATTTTGGCCCGTTCCCATCATTGGGCTCTACACGGGTATTGGCACGACAATTGGTGGCCTGTTTTCAATTAAGGGACTGTAGCATGCCCATTGATTTGGTAACGCGACAACCCAAATGCATGAAGTTAGATATGGGGAAATGCTTGGGCCCTTGTGTAGAAAAAAGTCATTACGCACTGTATCACGACCGCTTGTCTCAATTAAAAAAAGTATTGTTGGGCCAGCATAAAGTACTCATTCAAGATTTAACCTCCCAAATGAGGCAAGCAGCCCACGCCATGCGATACGAACGAGCAGGCATGATACGAGACTTAATTCAAAAATTAGAATCGATTGGTCCTCGTCAAACCGTTCTATTGGATTTGCCGGGTACAACCAGTGTCTGGGGGGTTGCCACACAAGATGTCACCCAATATGTGGTCATTCAGACATTTGTAGAGGGGCGTTTATTATACCAACAAGGATTTTATGACAAAGCCAATGAGTGGGGTAATTTTTTACCCCAATGTTTGGTTCAGTATGTGGAACGTCATGGTTGGCCAGATCGATTAATTGGGGATTCACTGGTGTTGGGGCATTTGAGTGATATGTTGCAACTGCTTCCCAACACAATCGGCTTAACCCCACAACGGGGCATTAAATTACAGGTATTAAAGATGGCGACACAAAATGCAACTTTGGCACTCAAGCGGATATTAAAATCTCCATCATGGGCAACCCCACCCATTCAAAAAGAATCTTTATTAGAGCAAGTAAAAATCGTATTAGACTTACACCACATTCCCGAACGCATTATTGGCTTTGATATTTCACATTTACAGGGACAAGATATTGTGGCCTCTGCTGTTTATTTCAAACAAGGGGTTCCCTCAAAATCACGGTATCGTCGCTTTTCGATTCGGTCAGTCGTTGGGTCATCTGACGATCCGCAATCGATTGAAGAATGTGTCTCGCGTCGGTTACAACACTGTTTTGTATCCAATGAAGCACTCCCCAATTTATTACTCATCGATGGCGGCAAAGCCCAATTAAATGCAGCCCGTCGGGCGGTAGATGACCTTGGTTTATCTTCAGAAATTGAACTAGTGGCATTGGCCAAACGACAAGAAGAATTGTATCGACTGGAATGGTCTCAACCACTTGGTTTGCCGGATGGCCATCCTGTGTTAAAATTGTTGCAATGGGTTCGTGATGAATCTCATCGTTTTGCCAACTCTTTTCAACAACTCAAGCGTCGCAAACGATGGCGTCGCACCATCCTGGACACGGTACCAGGATTGGGTCCGGTTCGTCAGCAGCGGTTATTATCTCATTTTAAGTCAATTACGGCCATTCAGGCGTCTTCCGAATCGGAGATTGCACGAATCGGTCAGTTACCACCCAGTTTGGCGTGGTTGATCAAATCCACTTTGTCAGGAAATCCATGAGTAACATTTTTATAATCGTATGGATCCTAGTTGCCCCAACCCTACTTTATGGGGCCGATAAACGCTTATCTGACGCACAAAAAATTCAAGTTCAAATCCAAGAAAATAAAAGCAAGTTAATGAAAAAACAGCAAGAAAAGCGCACCGCAGAACGAAGTTTAGGGGCGTTATCTCGGGAGTTGCGCTACACTGAAATGAATTTAGAAAAAGCCCGTCGGGATCTAGAAAGCTCCATTGTACAAGAGCGGGTTGCTAGGGCTAATTTGGCTGTTATTCGCCGTCAATTTGATGAATCCAGCCGTCAATTTTCTGGACGGGTTCGATCTATTTATGTGAATCAACAGTTTGGAATGATTGAATTTTTCTTTGGCTCCAAAGAATTGGCGTCGATATTAGATTCGTCTTATTATTTTGATCGGGTGATGAGCCGAGATTCTCAGCTAATTCATGAACTCAAGGGAAAGTACGCTCAAATTAATGACCGCCAACAACAATTAGAATACCAAACCAGCCGAATTGGGCAATTGCGTAATGATATTCGGAATCGGGAATCGGAATTAACCGTAAAAGCAGCCCGTCAACGTGAATATATCGCCTCATTACAAACCCAAATCCAACAAATTGAACGGCAAAATTCCGATTTGGAAAGGTCGAGTATGGAGTTAACCCAAGCCATTCGTCGTAATCTAGGTCGTGGAGAGGGGTATTTTGGATCGGGGTCCATGATCCGCCCAATCAACACTTGGATTTCCTCCTATTTTGGATATCGGGTTCATCCGATCTTTAAACGAAGGGTTCATCATAATGGGATTGATTTTGCAGCTACAACCGGTACTCGCATTCGTGCAGCTGAATCGGGGTACGTCATTGTCGCCGGTCAAGGTGGAGCCTATCGGGGATATGGCAAAATCACAGTATTGGATCATGGTAAACGGCGTGCCGATGGAAAGCGATTGTCCACTGTTTATGCCCACCAAAGTCGGATCTTGGTTAAAGAAGGGGACTATGTTAAACAAGGTGAAGATATTGGACTGGTTGGTAGCACGGGTTATTCTACAGGCCCGCATTTGCACTTTGAGGTCAGGGAGGATGGAATAGCTGTGAATCCCCTTAAGTATTTACAATGAAAAAACGCGTATCTTTTAGCATGGTATCGTTGGGGTGTGCCAGAACATTGGTCGATTCTGAACATGTGGTTAATGACTTGCGAGGCGTTGGGTTTGAGTTGGTCTCAGAGGGATCTGGTGAGCGGGTTGTGGTGTTAAATACTTGTTCATTTATACAATCCGCTATTGATGAAACAGAAGACAACATACGAGACTTAATCAATCGAAAGAAACGAGGCTTCATTCAATATATTGCGGTCATCGGATGTTACCCAAGCCGGTTAAAACCATCGCAACGATCTGCACAATTTCCTGAAGTTGATATTTGGTTAACCACTCAAGAAGAATCCAAATTAAAATCAGTCCTATCCGAATTGGTATTTAAGTCTCGCTTCCAACCCTCTATACCCGTTAAGTATACCAAGCTCACGCCATCCCATTATTCATAACTTAAAATATCAGAAGGTTGTGACAACTGGTGTTCATTTTGTACCAGTCCCAACCTTCGAGGTTCACACCGCAGTTTTAGTATTGACACCATTAAAGAGGAGGCAAAAAGACAAGTATCATTTGGGGCAAGGGAACTCATGATTGTGGCAGAAGATACCACCGCATGGGGTGAAGACTTGTTTGGAGAACCATCCCTACCTCGCTTGTTGGATTCGCTAGGCGATGTTGAGGGATTGGATTGGATCCGATTAATGTATGTATTTCCACAACGAGTTGACCAAACCTTGATTGATGCCATGAATCGCAACCCACGGGTTATCCCTTATTTGGATATGCCCATTCAGCATAGCGAAACCCGATTATTAGAATTAATGAATCGCCGTATTTCCGGAGACACCCTAAGGCAGTTATTGGATACACTATTCGAGTCTATAGATGGATTGGTATTGCGTTCATCATTAATACTTGGTTTCCCGACTGAAACGGATTTGGAATGGGAGGCTCTTCGACAATTTTTGTGTACTTATGAGTTTGCACACATCGGGTGTTTTGCCTATTCTCATGAGCGTGAAACCAAATCAGCTCGATTAGAGCCTCAAATTCCTCCCGACATTATTGAAGCTCGCATTCAGGGGATTATGGATACTCAGTTATCGTTGGTAACCAAACGGAATCAATCCTTAATTGGGCGTCAATTTGAGATGGTTGTAGATGGGGATGGCGTTGGACGCTCATATCGTGAGGCCCCTGACGTAGATGGGAACATGATCATATTAAACCCTGATGGATTAGTCACAGGAACAGTGATTCCTGTCACTGTCGTTGGAGTAGATGGTTGGGACTTGATTGTTGAGGCCAATACATCACAAAAGAATCCTTAGGTATCATTTCCAAAATGTGCCCCTCACTACTGGGTTGTTCTTGCTATTATTTTTCGTTAAGCAATTGAGCCATATCTCGAATGGCTTTGGGGTTGGTTAAATATGAATTATCTCCCGAATGGGCAACTGGCCACCATACCACTCGTTTTCCACCAATGGGTAAATTGGCCATCGGTTGCCCCAATAATGGAATAGGATCCCAATTCCACCACGACATTCCATCCACTCTTGAGTTGATTTTAATCAATCGCCCCCTACCCTCTGCAAATGGAGCTGGGGCCCCCAATAATATTACCTTATTAACTGGCCAATCTCCGGCTAACTGGTTGGCCACCCCAACCGCCACCACACCCCCCCCGCTATACCCCACTAGATTAAGTGATTCCCCCTTAGCCAGTGGGTTCCGTTTTAAATCGAGTCGAATCCCTCGCTCTATCATGCCCACATACGGGCTATGCCCGATTAAGCCCAATCCAACCGACCATATATTTCGGATCATGCCTCCGTTATAAATCCCCCTGGTCTCACTCACTTCCAAACGTCCCAGCTCCTGATTTAACTGATTAACATAGTTTTTCACGGTGGGTGGTGGCAACTCTCCCGATGTATTTCCAATGCCATTAATCACATAGGTTCGAGGTAAATAATCAGCCCCCCAATCAATTGTTGTAC
>SXXA01000139.1 GCA_005791325.1 Actinomycetota bacterium
GTCTAAGGGTGGGTTTATATTAAAGCGAACAGGGTTGGGTCGTGAGGAGTTGGCACAAGAAGGGGTGGCTCAATATCGCCGCTTTATTTCAGGGTTATTGGATATTACCGACAACTTATTACCGGATGGCCAGATACAAACCCCACATCGGGTGGTGAGACATGATGATTACGACCCCTATTTGGTGGTAGCTGCGGACAAAGGTACGGCCTCATTCTCTGATATAGCGAACGAGGTGGCCGCTGATTATCAGTTTTGGTTAGGAGATGCGTTTGCATCGGGTGGCTCGCAAGGGTATAGTCATAAAAAAGAAGGAATTACAGCAAGGGGGGCGTGGGAATGTGTCAAGTTGCATTTTTCTGAATTGGGAAAATCCATTCAAACAGAGAAATTTACGGTGGCAGGTATTGGTGATATGTCGGGGGATGTGTTTGGTAATGGCATGTTATTAAGTCCGGTCATTCAATTACAAGCTGCGTTTAATCACGTTCATATTTTTATTGATCCCAATCCGGATGTGGTGGCCAGTTATCAAGAGCGTAAGCGATTATTTGAGTTGCCTCGTAGTGCGTGGACGGATTATAACTTGGGGGTGATTTCGGCGGGTGGTGGGGTATTTGAGCGATCGGCCAAGTCGATAGAGGTGACACCCCAAATGAAAGTCTTATTAGATATTGAGGCTTCGGTGGTAACGGGGGAAGAATTGATTCGAGCCATATTGGGTATGCGTGTTGAATTAATGTGGTTGGGTGGTATTGGTACTTATTATTGTTCTACGTCGCAAGTGGGGATGAACGTGGGGGATCCATCCAATGATTCGGTTCGGTTGCCCATTTCGTCCTGTCGGGCTCAGGTTGTAGGGGAGGGGGCTATTTTAGGGGTGACTCAACCGGCGCGCATTGAATTTGCGGCGATGGGTGGTCGAATCAATACGGACGCGATTGACAATTCAGCTGGCGTTAATTTTTCAGATTACGAAGTTAATATTAAGATTTTATTAACCCAATTAATTGCGGACGGACATTTGGCGGCAACGGAGCGTAATCGGGTACTGGAAGAAGCCACCGATGAAGTGGCCCGTTTGGTGTTAGCCAATAATCGGGGTCAACATCGGTTATTGACGTTGGATTCAATTCGATCGACGCAACGGTTTTCAATCTTTCAAAAACTCATTGAGCATTTGGTTAAAACGGGGATGATGGATGCAAAAACGGAGCAAATTCCGGTGGGCGACGTGTTATTGGAATTTGGGGAATCCATACCTCGCCCGATATTGGCGGTGGTACAGGCGTATATCAAAATGCATGTTTATGATGGGGTAATGGCCTCGTCTTTACCAGATGATCCATACTTTCAAACCATGTATGAGCGGTATTTTCCTGATTCGATTCAATCCCTTTCCCCCACACCGATGCCACGCCATCGGTTGCAACGCAATATTGTTGCGACGTTGCTCACCAATCGAATTGTGAATCAAGCGGGGGTGTTATTTTTTTATGAAACCCAATTGATTACAGGGGCCTCGGTTGCAACGATTGCCAATGCCTATTGGGTAATCGATCAGGTATTGGGGTTGGCGTCGTTACGTTCAGAATTGGCCCATACGGGCTTAAGTGAGTCGGTGATATGTGAAATGGTGGTTGCCATTGAGCAACAGGTGATGGATTTGGTACAAGCAGTACTAATGATTCCGAATTGGCCGGCCACTTTATCGATGATTCCAGACTTACAAGCGTGGATTCCATCTTTAAAATCCCAATTCGGGTCGGTTTCTGCAGGGGAGGATTGGGTGTCCAAGGGGGTATCGGTTGGGATGGCCCAGCAGGTTAATGAGTTAATGGGGCTATCGTTGTTACCGGAGTCGATTGGATTGGGAGGGGATCGAGCAGGGGAGTGGGTATTGGCCGTGGCGACGCAATTTGGCTTAACTCGAATGAAGGAATTGATTCGCAACATGCAGCCTCGCACGGAGTGGGAATTAACGCATCAGGGTATTTTATTACGATCGTTATATAGGGCGATTATGCAAGTGGCGGATCGTTTGCGGCAGTCGAATCCAACGGGGGCTCCTCAGCAGGTGGTATTGGACTGGATCAATGGGAATGAAGCGGGTCGTGAGTGGCAGGTATTGATGTCTGAGTGTTTGGGGGCATCGGCGCCATCGTTTTCAATGATGGCGGTTGGAATGGCTAGGTTATCGGCTGTAACTGGGGATGGTTAGTTAGGGATATGCATTAAATTCTGGGGATCTTTGATTCCCAGCCCCCCAGACATGGGGCAGAGCCCCTTGGGGATTTTAAAGGGGCGAAGCCCCTTTAAGCGGGTGGGGAATACCCTCATTCTAAAACAACCAAATGCAAAGCCATGCCCCTTCCTTAAAATAAGCTGTATTTATTTTTACCATCAGTATACACTTGAAACATTGAATAAATACAATAGGATATCATTTTACGATCTTCCGAAAACCCCATATTATTTAAATAGGCGGATCTTCTTGCAGATGCTGATTGTGGGGATGGTAATCTTGGAAATTGTGCAATAGGCTCTGGCAGAATTGCAGATCTTCTTCCACTAGAAGGTGAATGAGAAGATGAATGAGAAGGTGAATCAGATGGAAAATTGGTGTATCTTCTTGCAGATTCTGATTCTGAGGTTGGTTCACGTTGCATGA
>SXXA01000140.1 GCA_005791325.1 Actinomycetota bacterium
GCACGTGTTGCAGCCTTGCGCGCCGGATTACCCCAATCCATTCCCGCTAAAACCGTTCACCGAAATTGTGCCTCAGGCATGGAATCGGTCACCACCTGTATGACCCAAATACAAATCGGCCAATCCGACATCATGGTAGCGGGGGGGTGCGAGTCCATGTCCAATATTCCATTATTATTTCAAGATGATATGGTTCGGTGGTTGGATCGCCTGTCCAAAAGCAAATCCCTGATCGATCGCCTCAACACATTTAGCACATTTAGACCCCGTTTTTTACGTCCCGTTAGTGGTTTGTTACAGGGGTTAACTGACCCCGTTTGCGACATGATGATGGGGCACACCGCTGAAGTGGTAGCCAATGATTTTGGCATTACCCGTTCCATGCAAGATGACTATGCCTTGGCCTCTCACCAAAAAGCAACTCTGGCCATTGAAACCGGTCAATTTAGTGCGGAACTCATGCCCGTTATCATCCCCCCCCCAATACACCCACACCATCGATCGAGATTTGGGACCCAGAGCAAATCAAACCCTTGATGCATTGGCTAAACTCCCCCCATTTTTCAACCGAAAAACGGGCACCGTCACCGTGGGTAATGCGTGCCCCATTACCGATGGCGCCGCCGCCATGGTGCTCATGAGCGATGATAAAGCCCACTCATTAGGCCTACCCGTTTTGGGGTATATCCGGGCATTTGCTTACGCAGGATTGGACCCCACCCGCATGGGGTTAGGGCCGGTATTTGCCACCGCTAAATTATTAAAACAAACCGGTTTTGCCATGACCGATTTTGATTTAATTGAAATGAATGAGGCCTTTGCCGCCCAAATATTAGGGAATATAGCGGCGTTTGAATCGACTCAATTTGCCCAATCGGTATTGGGACAATCCCAAGCCGTTGGTGAAATACCGATGGATCGATTGAATGTAAATGGAGGAGCCATTGCATTGGGGCATCCGGTTGGAACATCCGGAACCCGAATCATTATGACCCTATTAAATACCCTGCGCCAACGTCGGCTACACCGTGGACTGGCCACACTGTGCGTGGGGGGCGGTCAAGGGGGATCTGTTATTGTGGAGGTAGACGCATGAGTATTCAGATAGATGTCACACAAGAGGGTCGTATTGGCTGGTTAACCTTTCATTCCGATGAAAAAGTCGTGACCCTATCCACCACCACCCTATTAACACTCAAGAACCATATTCGAGCCATTCGAGCCAACCAAACGATCGCCGCATTGGTTATTGAATCCAATTTACCCGACTGCTTTATTGCCGGTGCCAATATTCACGACATTCAAGCCATCACCACCGCCGAAGAGGGATTCAAAGCGGCTCAAGATGGCCAAGCCATCTTAGATGAATTAGCAAACTTACCAATTCCCACCATTGCGGCCATTCGGGGGGTTGCCTTGGGAGGCGGGCTCGAACTGGCATTGGCCTGCCACTATCGATTGGTATCTGATCATCCCAAAACCAAATTGGGATTGCCTGAAGTTAATTTGGGAATTATCCCTGGATTTGGTGGCACCCAACGGTTACCTCGTTTAATTGGATTCGCCAAAGCGTTGCATCTCATTCCAACCGCTAAACTCATTGATGCGAACACAGCGGTTAAAATGGGCGTCGCAGACAAACTACTATCTCATGCATTTTTTAAAGATGAGGTGCGCCAGTTTGCAAACCAAGTGGTGTCTCGGAAGCGCCATAAAAGACGGGTTAATTGGGAATGGAGCCCATGGTGTTGGGTCATGGGTTGGTTGGCCATTTTAAAAATACGAACCAAAACCAAAGGGAATTATCCGGCACCCATTGTGGCCGTTAAAGCCATGATCAGTGGCCGTTTTAAATCGTTAAAAAGCGGACAACGCAAGGAGGCTTATTATTTTTCTACATTGGTTGGCTCCCCTGTTTCACAACGCTTAATCCAGTTATTTTTTGATCAAGAGACGGCCAAAAAAAGAGGTGGGGCGTGGCGATCACCCGATGTGCCCGCATTGGGCGTGGTAGGAGCCGGATTAATGGGCGGGGGAATTGCATGGTTGGCTGCATCGAATGGGTGGTCGGTTCGATTACGGGACTTAAAATGGAATGCCATTGAAATGGCCTTACAATCCGCCCGATCGATTGCAACACAACGGCGTCAATCCAAAAAAATGAGCGAAACAGCCGCACAACTGGCATTACAGCGGGTGTCTGGTAGCCTAACCGATAGTGGATTTGAATCGATTGACGTTTTAATTGAAGCCGTTGTTGAAGACATGGGAATTAAAAAAGCGGTATTTGAACAATTGGAAGCAGTGGTACCCCCACACACCCTATTGGCCACCAATACCTCTGCTCTTTCGGTCACCGAGATGGCATCGGGACTCCGTCATCCCGAACGATTGGTGGGGATTCATTTTTTTAGTCCGGTTCACCGAATGCCGTTGGTAGAAGTGGTTGTGGGAGAACAAACCGATGATGGCATCGTGGAACAAGCCATGGGTTTGGTAAAGTCATGGGGGAAATTGCCCATTTGTGTCAAAGATCGACCCGGTTTTTTGGTCAACCGTCTTTTAATCCCTTATGTTACCGAAGCAATTCGGTTGGTATCGGAAGGAATACCATGCGATACCATTGATCGGATAGCCATCCAATTTGGAATGCCCGTGGGCCCATTGGCCTTGGCAGATGAAGTGGGATTGGATGTGGGATACAAAGTTGCCCACATTTTAGAAGTGGGATTGGGTAGTCGCATGGCGGTACCTGTGGCTTTTAAAACTGTGATGTCGCAAGGTTGGTTGGGTAAAAAAGGAGGACAAGGATTTTATCAATATGCATCGAATGGGGCAGGAAAACGGGTGGTCAATCCGGCGTTATTATCCTTGTTTCCTCCCGTCAAACGATTGGATCATACCATTATTTTAAATCGGCTCATGGGGGTGATGATAAATGAGGCATCCCGATGTTTAGAGGAAGGGGTGGTGGAATCAGCCTCCATGTTGGATTTAGCCATGGTCATGGGAACTGGGTTTCCGGCATTTCGTGGCGGAATTTGCCACTATGCGGATTCACGTGGGATTCAATCTGTCCTTCAAACGTTGGCCGAATTACAGTCATTCGGGGAACGATTTGTTGCTTCTGAACGATTACAAGAGATGGGACGTACGGGGAATGGATTTTACACAACTGAAAGGGGTTTATCATGAAAATGACCGATAACCAAGCCAAGCAAGATGCATTGGACTTAACTGAAGATTCCAGGGAGCAAGAGTGGCGATCCGCCAGCGTGGTTGGAGAATTATTTAAAGGGGTATTTCGATGGGATTTAATCCACCCCTACCCCATGCAATCCGCCGCAGACAAAGCCATAGGGGATGAGGTATTGCTCAAATTGGAAGCGGTATTACAAGCCAATATCGATCCGGAAGCGGTAGATCGGGATCAGGCGGTGCCCAAAGCGGCATTGGATGCCTTGGCAAAAGGGGGGTTTTTTGGGATGAAAATTCCAACTGAATATGGTGGGATGGGATTATCGATTGTGAATTACACCCGGGCCATGGCATTGGTAGGCAGTTATTGTGGATCAACCGCAGTTTGGTTATCTGCCCACCAAAGTATTGGGGTGCCACAACCACTCAAATTGTTTGGCACACCGGAACAAAAACAAAAATACTTGCCACGATTGGCCAAAGGCGAAATTTCGGCATTTGCGTTAACCGAACCGGATGTGGGTTCAGATCCGGCTAAAATGACCACCACAGCGGTATTATCCGATGATGGGACTCATTATCTATTAAATGGCACGAAGTTGTATATTACCAATGGCCCAGAGGCAGGGTTGTTAGTGGTAATGGCCAATACAGCCGCAAAGGTGATGAATGGTAAAGAAAAAAAACAAATTACGGCCTTAATTGTAGAAACCAACACCCCCGGTTTTGAGGTATTGCATCGGTGTCAATTTATGGGGATTCGAGGTATTGCAAACGGAATGTTACGGTTTACCAATGTAAAAGTACCGGTGGAGAATGTCATTGGCAAACCAGGGGAAGGATTAAAAATTGCATTTGTGACGTTAAATGCAGGCCGCTTAACCATTCCGGCCATTTCAGCGGCTGCTGGCAAGGTTAGTATGGTGGGTTCATTGGATTGGGCCACATCGAGGGTGCAATGGGGGCAACCAATTGGGGAGCATCAAGCGGTGCAAGACAAATTGGCGCGGATGGTATCAGAGACGTATGCGATGGATAGTATGGCAGTATTATCTGCGGTATTGGCAGACAACCCCCACCGAGATATTCGCCTGGAAGCAGCCATGGCAAAGTATTTTGGATCGGAGCGGGCATGGGTGGTGGCAGACGACTTCTTGCAAGTGAGGGGGGGGCGAGGATATGAAACGGCAACATCATTACAGCAACGTGGTGAGGTGGGGTATCCTGCGGAACGGATGTTACGGGATTTACGAATCAATCGAATTATAGAGGGAACCAGTGAAGTAATGCAGTTATTTATTGCCCGTGAGGCCATGGATACGCATTTAAAATTCATACTACCGTTATTAGACAATCGGCGATCAATAACGGAGCGATTGGGCATTGTATTAAAAATGGCTCGATTTTATAGTTGGTGGTTACCCAAGCAATGGATTCCACGATGGCGTTGTTTTGGTGCGAAGCGGTTATCGCGATGTAATCGGTGGTATTTACAGCGAATTGATCATGATGCACGGCGATTGGCGCGGTCGTTATTTTTAACAATGGCGCGGTATCAAATCAAATTAGAAAAAGAGCAGTTATTATTATCGTATTATGTGGATATTGGAACAGAATTATTCTCGATGGCATCGGTTTTATCGAGAGCGGAATCCGATTTAGCGAACTTATCAGGTGACAAGGCCAAAGCCTTACAAGATTTGGTGGGCATTACATGTCAGGCATCGCGGCAGCGGATCAAGGGGTTATTCAAAAAAATCAGGTGTTATTCGCCCAAGAAGATGGAGTTGGTAAGCCGTGCATTTTTAAATCATCGGTATGACTGGATGGTTAAGGGGATTATGGGAAATGTAAGTTAGGATAGCGGGAACTGCGTGACCATGCCCAACCTGCCCCCCCTTTTAGGTGAGGGTCAGGTTGGGGGTATCAAAATGCGACTCACCCTAAAACCCAAACTAAAAATCTTCCCCCCTTTATTCCGCATCAATTACATGCAAAAATATCAATATGTTTATATTGTCCAAACTCCTGGGTCCATTATGTCATCCCCTTCCCATCGCATATTTCCTTATCGGCATTGGTATGATTATAGGATGGACCACCCACCGTCGCCTTGCCCAACTCACACTAATGATCAGTTTCATCACCCTAACCTTAATGGGCTATACCCCACTCCCCAAATGGGGCATTCTGCAACTAGAATCCAGATACCCCCACCCCACTACCCCCATTCATCACCACACCGGCATGATTGTACTGGGTGGCGGTGTTCATTCGGGACAGTTGGTTGCGAAACACCCCTACTCCGCGTTAGGCGAAGGTGCCGAACGATTAACCACAGCCTATGAATTATTACAACGTTACCCTCACATGACGGTCATATTGTCCGGATACTCAGGTGCCATTCACCATTCTGGCCCCTCTGAATCGGAAATATCTCGCCAATGGCTGATTCAAAATGGAATAGCAGCCAACCGAATCATCATTGAAACCACGTCTCGAAATACCAAAGAAAATGCCCGTGCCGTCGCCACCCTACTCCAGCATCGAACCCAACCATGGCTATTAATTACATCCGCCTATCATATGCCAAGGGCCGCTCGATATTTTCAACAAAGCAACATTCCATTTACCCCTTTCCCCGTAGACTACCAACTCCCCAATCAGGTGTCATGGTTTAACCTATCGGCTGGCAGTTATTTATGGGGCCTCCTACTCCATGAATGGATTGGGTTATGGGTTCAAAAATTCCAACCATGATCCCCGTTTCCTTCGCTTCAACCCAGTTAGTGCGATTGCCCTTTTTGCTGATTCCACAAGGTGGCGTAGCGACCATTCGACTCAATTAATTGATGATGGGTTCCTACTTCAACCACCCTCCCGCTATCCATCACCACAATTTGATCGGCATGAATGATGGTGGACAATCGATGGGCAATCATAATACTGGTTCGATTCGCCGCCACCTCTGAAATGGCATCCTGAATCGTTCGTTCGGTGGCCGTGTCCAAGGCCGATGTGGCTTCATCCAAAATTAAGATAGGCGGGTTTTTTAAAATGGCCCGAGCAATGGCAATCCGTTGTTTTTCTCCCCCCGACAATTTTAATCCTCTTTCCCCCACCAACGCCTGATACTGTTCAGGTAAACTCATGACAAAATCATGAATTTTAGCCAATTTGGCCGCTTGTATTATCTCATCCA
>SXXA01000141.1 GCA_005791325.1 Actinomycetota bacterium
AAATGCGTGCAATATGCAATTTTATCTACGGGGAATTTTAACGAGTCAACAGCTACTGTATATACTGATCACACGTTATTAACAGCGGATCGTCGCCTAACCCAAGATGTGAGCCGACTGTTTCAGTTTCTTGAAAATCCGACTCGATTTAAACCATGTAAAACAGTATGGGTCTCCCCATTTGGATTGCGAACCATGATTTTAAAAGCCTTAAACTATGAAATAGCATCGGCCAAGAGAGGGTTGCCGGCTCGGTGTATCATAAAAATGAATGCCTTAACCGATCCCAAAGTGATTGCCAAGCTAATGGAAGCAGCGGCAGCTGGGGTTCAGGTGGATTTAATTATTCGTGGCATGTGTTCGTTGGTGACACAACCGGGTTTACCGATTCGAGTGGTGAGTATTGTGGATCGGTTTTTAGAGCATTCTCGGATGATGTGGTGGCATCATGGTGGTGACCCTTTACTTTATTTGTCTTCTTCAGATTGGATGACCCGAAGTTTTGATCGCCGGATTGAAGTGGCCTTTCCGATTCTGGATCCAACCTTTCAAGCATCTTTATTAAAGGGTTTGGATACCCAATTGGCCGATAACGTAAAAGCCAGAGATGTCACTCAATCCAATCAGCGTGTGGTTTCAGATGGGCCAATGGTACGCTCACAAGAGGCCATGATCTCTTGGTTGCATGACCATAATGCGTAATCGACGGGTGGCAGCCATTGATGCAGGTTCCAATGCCATTCGCTTGTTGGTGGCGGATGTGGTGGCTTCCGACCAAACTCAGCAGCCGTTGGTTAAAAAAGTGGGGTTTTATCGGGTGCCACTTGCGATGGGTGAGTCGGTGTTTCGGTGTGGCATGATGACGGATGAGGATGTGGATCGGTTGCGGCATGTGATGTGGGGTATTCATCATTGGTTGCAGGTGTTGCGGCCAGATGAGTGTCAGGGTGTGGCCACATCGGCGTTTCGAGATGCCCAAAATGGGGAGGCGGTGATAGAGACATTGGGGATGGAGACGGGGCTGCCCCTTCGGGTGATTTCGGGGCTTGAAGAAGCCCAACTGATTGTTAAGGCATTCCCACCCACAGCATGGACGGGGTATCGGTTGTATGTGGATATTGGGGGAGGGAGCACTGAGCTTACCGCATTTGATGGGGACCGCCTATTGGCCCAAACCAGTGTGCCATTGGGGGCCTTACGCTTATTAAATCAGCCAGATGGAGAGGATGCCATGACGGGATTTGATTCTGTGTATCGGTTTATACAGGGGTTACCGATTGTCAAATGGTCTGTGGTGGGGACCGGAGGTAATGTATCGAAGTTGCCATCGATTTTAGGAATAAAAGACGGGGAGTTGATTCGTTTGAAAAAAATTAGAATGATTTGGGAGACATTAAAGCCCATGACGCCGACGGAACGTATGCTACTGTATTCACTAAAGCCTGATCGCGCCACTTCGATTGAACCTGCCCTGCATATTTTAACCACCATTATGACGTGGGTGCGTGCCAATGAGTTACAGATTCCAAAGTGTGGGCGAGTAGATGGATTGGCCATGAGTATGTCAACCATGGCGTGTTCGGTATGATGATGCCTCCCCGAGAGGGGTGGTTGGAATCTGTGCAAGGGGTGTATGCGACGTTGTTTGATTGGGTGTATCCGTATGTGCATCATCATGTTACCAGTTATTTGATCATTGTGGCGGTGTTGGGATGGTGTGAATGGGTGATATGGAAGCGATTTCGTCGATTGCGAAAGGGGCTTGTCAAATGGGGTTTATTACTTGTATTAATAATCATTGCGTCGTATTTATGGTGGTTTTTGATGGTTCATTTTCGAACCGTCACCCAAGCGGAGCTATTTTTTTCTGTGCCCACCAATGAGGCTGTTTTACACTAGAAAGGATGTTATATGACCATTACTGGTGACATTAGTATTCATACCCAAAATATTTTCCCTATTATTAAAAAGTGGCTTTATTCTGAACCAGATATTTTTATTCGTGAATTATTGTCTAATGCCAAGGATGCAATTACCAAACGCCAGATTTTGGCCAAGCGGGCGGGTTCGCATGATGCGGTTGTCGCGGGCCTGATTGAGGTCGTTGTGGATGAAACAGCACGAACCATTACCATTTCAGACAATGGCTTGGGAATGGATGAGACGGATTTACAGACGTATATTAATCAAGTGGCCTTTTCGGGTGCCACGACGTTTATTGAGTCGTTAGAGGGTAGTGGTGATACCACGGATATGATTGGGCATTTTGGCTTGGGGTTTTATTCGGCATTTATGGTGGCGGATCGGGTTGAAATTCATTCATTATCGTGTCAACCGGGTGCGGTTTCGGCGCATTGGGAGTGTGAGGGGTCGACGGCCTTTACCATTCGCAGCGGGAATCGGGACGCAATTGGGACAGATGTCATTTTGCATATTGGTGCGGAACATTCGGATTTATTGGGGGTGGATCGCATTAGAACGTTGGTTAAAAAATATGCCAATTATTTACCGGTAGAAATTAAGGTAAATGGAGAAGTAGCCAATGTTCAGCAGGCGATATGGTCACAATCCACATCGGCGTTAACACAAGAATCCGTGATGACGTTGTATCGTGACATGGTTCCTGGTCAACCAGACCCATTGTTTTGGATTCATTTGAATGTGGATTATCCATTTCGATTAACGGGTATTCTGTTTTTTCCTCAAAAAGTTCATGAGATGGATGGAAACCAAGGTCAAATACAATTGTATTGTCAAAATGTATTTGTTTCAGAAAGTGCGCGAGATATTGTGCCTGCGTTTTTAAATGCGTTACAGGGTGTGATTGATTGTCCGGATTTACCGTTGAATGTATCACGTAGTTTTTTGCAACAAGATAGTACGGTGCAAAAAATGTCGAATTATATTGTTAAAAAAGTAAGTGATCGATTGCAATCGTTATTTAAGGAAGATCGTGTTCAGTTTGAAACCATTTGGGGATCGATTGGTTTGTTTATTAAATACGGGATGTTGAGTCATGATACTTTTTACGACAAAATTAAAGAGGTGGCGTTGTTTAAAACCAAGCAAGGGTATCGTACTTTGCAAGAGTTAAAAGCGAGTTCCCCGCCGGCCGATGCGTCGGGATCGGGGGAGGCGGTTCCGCAGTTGGTATATTCGACCCAACCAGATTCCCAAACAGCGATTATGGCCACCTGTGAGGAATGGGGATATGAGGTGATTCATTTTGAATCGGCATTGGATACCCACCTGATTCCGCTATTAGAATCCAAAGAATCGTGCAAATTGGTGAGTGTGGAAGGGATTGTGGATGGTCATTTATCGGAGTCTCAGCCGGTTGACGAGGCGATTAAGACCCGGATTGAATCGGTGATACAAGGGGCGACAGAGCATGTTCAGATTCGGTGTAAGGGATTGGCGGATTCGACGTTGCCGGCGTTGGTTTCCCAGCCTGAGTTTTTAAAACGAACGCTTGAGATGACCAAGGCGATGAGGCGGATGAGTGGGGAGTCTGAATTACCCATGGGGGATGAGACGTTGGTGGTGAATTATAACCATCCGTTGGTGAAGGTATTGGATAAATGGATTGAAATGGGACATCCCCTGAAAGATGAGTTGGCACGGTATGTGGTACAGATGGGGCAATTAATGAATCGACCGCTAAAGGGGGAGGAGTCTCGCCAGGTATTAACCACTTCATCTGCCTTAATACTGGCACTTTCTGAGGCGACATTAAACCAATCGGCGTAGGATTGGGTAGTTATAAAAGGGGGGCATAACTGGTGGTGGGGGTGGTGATGGTAAAAGAATATATATGAATCGTGGCGCGTCCGGAGGGAGTCGAACCCCCAACCTGCAGATCCGAAGTCTGACGCTCTATCCATTGAGCTACGGACGCGTGGGGATAATAGTTAACTTGATTTCTGAAAAAACGTCAAATTATTTGATAGTAGGATCGGGGGCATTGTGTACCCATATCACACACCATATTGAAACCCCACCCCGACCCTCCCCAGAGGGGACGGAGAAAGATGATGTTTTGGGGGTCGTCGTTTCGAGCCACCCGACTCGGGTACGAAGGCCCCTAGAGCCCCAACCCCTGAATTTGGGCTACAATGGCTTTTCCCCAGGCGGGGTGTGGGTTCGAAGCGCCCACACTCTCATTTTGCTTACAGGGGCTTTTCTCCTTTTAATAACGGTAACCATTGGTTGGATATCGTCATTCTTTCTATATCATTACCTCCCTTTAGATTCACCCCACCTAAAACCCTAGCAGGTTCTTCCGCGGCTGTGCAGGGCAAATAGACTGACCCCTCCCCCATTTGCACACGTTGAACCAACCACTTGATTAATTCAACCATGCTACATAAATCATGATAATCGGCAGGTACCCGATCTAAGGTTACCAATTTGATGGTATCACGATAACAATACACATGATAACCCGATCGTTTTTTAACTTGTAATGTTATTTTTTCGGGTTCTATCGTTAATGCAATTTTGGGTTGCTCTGGGTTTGATTGTTTTGTAACCATCATCAAGTGTGGCCAATATTGCCGAACGTGTGCGATGAATTGACGAAACGTCGCAGGGGCTTGATGTAATGGCGATCCAATAAATGGGGGTCGAATAAGTGATGATTGTGTCACGCGCGCACCTTTCACAATTAGGGGTTTTTGTAGGATAATACCCAAATCGGAAGGTCATTAAACATGCCCACGCGTTGGGGTTGATGTGATTCGGTAAATGTTACATGGGAGTAGAATTATGAATTTAGACTCGTTGAAATCAGACCATATTGGCTTGTGTGTTTCCGGAGGATTGGATAGTCGTACCGTTGCCAAACGCCTGAGACAAGAGGGGTTGAAAGTGACCTGTTTTACCGCTGATTTGGCCCAGCCTGATGAAGTTAATATTGAGGCCATTCGCGACAAAATGGCACCCTGCGATGTTGAAACCGTGATTGTGGATTTAAAGCAGGATATGGCCCACGAGACCATGAGATTATTAAAATCATTGGCTCGGTATGATGGGGGATATTGGAATACCACTGGCTTGGCACGAGCGGTGACTGTTCGGGGCTTATTGGGGGCCATGCAAGAGAGGGGAATAACGGTATTGGCGCATGGTGCTACGGGTCGGGGAAATGACCAAGTTCGATTTGAGCGGTATACTGCCATGTTGGCACCCCATATTCGGGTGTATGCCCCTTGGCGCGATCCCCAATTATTGGCAGAGTTTCCTGGTAGAACCCAAATGGCGCAGTATCTGCATTCGTTTGGGATACCGGCGCCTGTGGGTACAAAGAAAAAGTATTCTACGGATGCAAATTTGGCAGGATTGAGCCATGAGGCGGAAGATTTAGAGCATTTAGATACACCTGTTACCATTGTTGACCCCATTATGGGGGTGTGGCCCCAACAAGCCCCCGATCAGCCCGAAACGGTTACGGTTTCTTTTGAGCAAGGCACACCGATTGTAATCAATGGGGAGCGGTTATGCCCGCTTGAATTGATACAGCGGGCCAATGTATTGGCTGGTCGCAATGGTGTATGGATGAAAAATGCCCTTGAGAACCGGATTGTGGGCACCAAAAGTCGTGGCGTGTACGAGGCGCCTGGTTTGGAATTATTGGGGTTTTGTTTGGAGCAGTTGTACCAAGCCACACTAGATAAGCGGTCTACGGCGTTATTTCGTTATTTGTCGCAGTTGGTAGCGGATCATATTTATGATGGGCGTTATTTTGAACCATCTACCCAAGTGGCCCTACATGCCATAGATGAATTGGCTCGTTTTGCAACGGGCACCATTTCTGTTTCGTTATACAAAGGGAATTGCCAGTTATTATCGATCACCGATGTGGCCGGATCCTTGTACAATGAAGCTGATTCATCAATGGAAGAAAGTAATGGCTTAAATCCGGTTAGTAGCCAAGGGTTTGTTGATATTCAACGGGTAGAGGCGGTGGCACTATCCAAAGCTGGTCAAATTTTAGGCGGTAAACCAGTGGGGCTCTGACTTAATTAAGTTGGTTAATAGGGCCTTTTTTGGAACCGATTGGCATGGGATAACGGATGATGGATCAGGGGGGGGTGGGATCATCACGTTATACTCATACAACAGGAAATGGGCATCATCGATTAGACGATGGTGACCATAAAAGGGGTTGAATCAAAATAGGTGGGGGGAAATTAGTCTAGTTAAGCCCCCCCTTTAAATGCCATACATTATGCTTTTTCTTCTGGCACGCTTAATTTGTCCCACTCCACTTTACTGCAGAATTTGGTCAAACTTCGTCCAGCACGTTTTGCGCGAAAAGCATACCGTACTTGAGTGCTGCCATTGGCCAGCTTTCGCTCATATTTCGTTTTGGTGATATCTTTTTGATCCACCAATACTTTTTTACGCTCTTTTACATCGTAGAATTCAATTTGAGTTGTCATATGTCACCTCCTTTTTTAAGGACGAAAGGGCGAACATTTAGACCCCTTATCGTCCACTGTATGACTTAAATTTTGGTTGGGACGGGCGTACTCTATAAGTAAACTTCAAAAACTTCAAGCACCAATCATATCGATGTAAGTATTCAATAGCTGCTACTTGACCATACGATGATCGGATCCGTTTGAAATTGACCCATCGGTTACCCACTCATTTTCACCAAATATCGACATCCATGATGGTGATTTTATTAAAAATAGGGTGCTGGCTTGACGGATTCAAATGCCCTTCCCTTGAGTTTGAATCGGCATCATTTTCTATTGACAAATATGAGACTAAGACTTAGTCTCATTATTTAATAAATAACGTTTTTATCGTGTGTGCTGGCTTCGTTTCCAAATTGAAAGGTCGTCATATTGTGACATCTAACACGGATATTACCAATCACCCATCTCCTGCAATGGACGTAACGTCGCAAGTTCGCTTGTGTGATTGTAGCAAGGGGAGTTGTGTCACGGTGGTTGGGTTGCCGGATAATCGTCGAGTGTGTCGCGAGTTATTATTTATGGGGCTAACGCCGGGTACGTCGGTCTCAGTGGATGACACCCTGTCGAAGGGTGGGGCCATGATTTTGAATTTTCGTGGGTCTAAGGTTGCCATTCGTGCTGAAGATGCGGCCCATATTCATGTTTGTGCCATTCCGTCTATTTCTATTAACTAATAGGATGCATGCCAGTTTTGGGGAACTGGTTTTAATGGTGTGTCGCCCATGATCCCTCCGGTGTATATCTTGGTGGGGCATCCGAATGCTGGCAAAACGACCCTTTTTAATTATTTAACGGCCTCGAGTCAGCGTGTGGTGAATTATCCGGGTTCGACAACGGTGTGGTCTAAAGCCATGATTCCCCAGTCAGAGGTGGTGGTGGTTGATACCCCTGGGATGGATACATTAGAGCCCAATAGTGACGATCAGCAGGTGACGTTGTCCCTGATTCAATCCCCACGCAGTATGGGGATGGATGCCCCCATTCGATTGGTTTGGGTGGTGGATGCGACGCAGTTATCGCGTCAATTGGCCCTTATTGCCTTGTTGAACCAGCCACTATCGGGTGGGGTATTGGTCATCACCCGTTCCAAGCAAGTGAGTATCTCAGATGGGATGGTTCATCGCTTAACCACGGAGTGGGGATTGCGTGTGTATTTGGATGATGATCGGGGGTTGCGTGCCTTGTCTCGGGACATGATGCAGGGGGTTGGTACCGCTTATTATGGGGTTCAATTAGAGCCACCCAGTGATGAGCAAATCATGGGGGCATTTGCCAAAAGTGAAGAGCTGGCGATGGGTCTTGTGACCCCACTTCAATCCAGTCGGTTGGATGCATGGGTGTTGCATCCGATTTGGGGTGCTCTGCTAATGGCGATGGTATTGTCGATGGGATTTTGGCTGACCTTTTTACTGTCACAACCACTGGTAGAGTGGATTGAATCGGGATGGTTGACGGTTGCGCAGTTGATTGGGCGGCTGATTGTGAATCCGGTGATGCGTGCGGTGGTGGTTGATGGCGTGCTTGGTTCTATTGGGTCGGTATTGGTATTTCTTCCTTCGTTATTATTATTATTTGCTTGGTTTAGTTGCCTAGACCAATCTGGTTTTTTGGCTCGGTTGACGGTTCGATTAGATCGTATATTGGGGTATTTTGGCATGGAAGGTAGAAGCGCCGTTCCTATATTATCTGGATATGGGTGTGCCATACCGGCCATTTTGGCTTGTCGTTCGATTCCCCATTCCAAAGAACGGGTTCTGACCATTTTGGCGATTCCCTTGGCCACTTGTATGGCCCGATTACCCGTGTATGCACTGGTACTAACCATGTTAACCGAATCGTCCGTTATACGGGGAATGGGGTTGTCGGGTATTTATATGATGAGTTTGGTATTGGTATTGGGTGCTGCCAAATTGGCCGCTCGTTGGGTGCCAGATACCCCATCGGTTTCAAGTGGTTTTGCAATGACGTTGCCCCAGTGGCAGTGGCCAAACTGGTTGCTGGTATGCCAGTATGCGATGTCACAAACGCTTCATTTTATCAAAAAAGCGGGCATCGCCATTATTCTGATTGGGGTGGGGCTATGGATCGCTGGGCAATACCCTCATCCTGATCGCTCACTGCTACTAATGACCAGTCATTGGCTCAATCCCATTATGAATTTAATGGGGGCTGATTGGCGAATTGGATTGGGAATTTTAGCCTCATTTGGTGCTCGTGAATTATTTGTTCCGGCGCTTTATTCTGTGTCGCCCGATGGTCTATATGTATCCAATTTAACAGCCATTGCGATCATTGTTTTTTACATGATTGCATTACAATGCGGGGCAACGGTGGCTGTATTGCAACAGGAGTTAAAATCGGCACGATGGGCGTGGGGGTTAACAGTTGGGTACACGGTGGTTGGATTGGCATTATCAATTGTGGGGTATCAGTTCATTCGATGGGTACAGGGGATATGCTGCTAGCACACTTTGGATTGGCCTTAAGTGGTAAATATATTAATTCTAAGCAATCATTATTGTCTTTGGTAGGGGCGTCGTTTGCACCCGATTTGGTAAGGATTGTTTTTGTTTTTTTGCATATTGAATCGGTTAGTTTGTCCCCATCCATATCGGGTTTTTTTCCGGTTGACCATGATATTATGGGCTACTCCCATTCCTTAATAGGGGTGCTTCTTTTGGCGATTATTTTGTTGGTTAAGGCCAAAAGTGGACGTCTATTGGCAACGTTGGTGGTGGGGCATTGGGTGTTGGATGCGTTAATGTATCGGCATGATTTACCCATTTGGTTGGGAGTGAGCCATGCAAAAGTTGGGTTGGGGTGGTTGGATCGTCCGGTTTTGTTTTTATTAATTGAGCTGGGATTATTTATGCTCGGCTTGTGGTTGTATCATCGTAGTCGGACGGGGGTATACAAAATTGGAAAGCGGTTTTGGATAACAGTCATGGGGGTGTTGGGCTTGTTTTTAGGCAGTATTTTATCTACCCCAAAATCAATTGATGATTTAATTGGTTATGGCCCAATGTTGTTGCTTTTACCCTTGATGGCGTGGTGGATTGATTATCAGCGGCCTCAAACCTACCAGAGTCTTGGTGGGTTACACCGTCGGCAATAATACGCTATACTTGGTTATAATTTTTGTTCATCTAAAGGAGAATAAAATGCCCACAGACACACAATTATCACCCAATTTAACATCAATTGGATTATCAAATCCAACTTCTATTATTTATAATCCGTCGTATCAAGATTTGTATGCCCATGAAACGGATCCTCGATTGGGTGGTTATGAACGAGGGCAACTCACCCACTTGGATGCCATTACGGTATTCACAGGTCGATTTACAGGTCGCTCCCCTAAGGACAAGTATGTCGTAAAAGATGATTTGACGGCTTCAACCGTATGGTGGGAATCAGATGGGTCTGACAACAAGCCGATATCTGAAATGGTATGGGGTGAATTAAAAAAAGTAGCGATTCAACAATTAGATCATAAACCGTTGTATGTGATGGATGGGTTTTGTGGTGCGAATCCAGCCACCCGATTGTCGGTTCGATTGGTGACAGAAGTGGCTTGGCAGGCCCACTTTTTTAAGAATATGTTTATTCGTCCGACTGAGGATGAGTTGCTTCATTTTAAGCCAGACTGGACCATTTTAAATGCGTGTAAGGCCACGGCAACCCACTATGAAACATTGGGATTGCGTAGCGAGAATTTCGTGGCGTTTAATATTAAAGAGCGAATGACTTTAATTGGGGGTACTTGGTATGGTGGTGAGATGAAAAAAGGTATTTTTTCAATCATGAATTATTTTTTGCCGTTAAGTGGGGTGGGGGCTTTTCATTGTTCGGCGAATCAGGGAACGAATGGTGATACGGCCTTATTTTTTGGCTTATCTGGTACGGGTAAAACGACCTTGTCCACCGATCCGAACCGATTGTTAATTGGGGACGATGAGCATGGTTGGGATGCGGATGGTATTTTTAATTTTGAGGGGGGGTGTTATGCGAAGACCATTGATTTAAGTCCTGAAAAAGAGCCGGATATCTTTAATGCGATTAAGCGGAATGCGTTACTGGAGAATGTGGATGTATCTGAAAAAGGGTCCATTAATTTTGCATCGAGCCGATACACTGAAAATACGCGGGTGAGTTATCCGATTGAGCATATTTCCAGAATAGTTGGCCCCCCATCTAAAGGTGGTCATCCCCAGCACATTATCTTTTTAACCTGTGATGCGTATGGTGTATTGCCCCCTGTTTCTAAATTAACCAATGACCAAGCCATGTACCAATACTTAAGTGGGTATACGGCCAAGGTTGCGGGTACAGAGTTGGGGGTATCTGAGCCAACGGCCACTTTTTCTGCTTGTTTTGGACGTGCATTTTTGATGGTTCATCCGACTCAGTATGCCGACATTTTGGGTCAAAAAATGACTGAGAATGGGTCAAAAGCGTATTTGGTTAATACGGGATGGATAGGTGGGGGTGTGGGAGTTGGTAGTCGTATTTCGTTGGCGGCCACTAGGGCGATTATTGATGCCATTTTATCTGGCGATATCGAAAAGGCTGAATTTGAATTATTTCCCACATTTGGTTTCCACATTCCAAAGGCATTACCCAATGTGCCTTCCGATATTTTAAATCCAGAGAATGCGTGGTCAAATTCGGTGGCATATCGTGAAAAGTTGTCTAAGTTGGCGCAGCAATTTGTTGATAACTTTGCAAAATATGCAACCACCCCGATTGGGCTTCAGGTTCAGCAGGCGGGTCCGACAGTAGGTTAGGGGGGCATTCTTTGATGAAGGCGATTCATTGGGGGGTGGTGTGGTGGGTGATGGCGATACCGTGTTATGCCACATCGTTGTATACGGATGGGCTTCGTTTGGTAACGGGGGTGGGGAGCTCCAAGAGCATGGGTAATACCTTGTCGATTCACCGTGAAGATGGCAAGGATTATGTTGTCAATGCGATGTATGATAGCCGCCCTTACGATGATTCGAGTTATTGGTCGGGGCGGTTGGAATGGTGGGATCGTGGGGCGGCGTGGGAGTTGGAGGTGATTCACCATAAATTGTATTTGGTGAATTTGCCGGCTGGTATTTTGGATTTTAGTATTTCGGATGGGTATAATTTATTAACTGTGAACCGTGCTTGGCATTGAGCGGGTACGGACGCTTGTTTTCGAGTGGGGGTGGGGGCGGTGGTGGCGCATCCAGACATTACGTTTTCTGACCGAGAGCGATACATTTTAAAGGGGTTGCCTGGCTTGCGATTTGCGGGTCCGACGGTTCAGGTGGGCCTTGAAAATCGTTTTGCCATGACAAAAAACCATTATATTAATACAGAGTTAAAGTTGACGGCCTCGTATGCGAAGACGGCTATTTCGGATAATCCATCCGAGTATGTGGTGGCACCGGATGTGGCGGTGCATCTAACAATTGGGGTGGGTAGTCATCCGCCTACTGGAACGGGTTGGGTGGATTGGGGATTATTTTCCATTCCGGCCTTTTTTCCTTATA
>SXXA01000142.1 GCA_005791325.1 Actinomycetota bacterium
AGAGTCAACTTATTTTGGCGTGCTTTTTGGGCATAATCTGAAATGGTAGATTCAATCTGATCAAATGAAAGAGACTGGGCATCTCGAATTACGGGAACCATGAGACCTTTGGGTGCCGCCACCGCAATACCAATATCACAATAATCATGAAATAAAATATCATCCCCACTAACATACGAATTAATGACGGGAAACTCCAGCAAGGCTTGACAAGCGGCTTTGGTAAAAAAGGACATGAAGCCCAATCCAACATTGTATTTATCTTTAAAACCATCTTTATACTTTTTTCGTATTTCCATTACATGGCTCATGTCAATTTCATTAAACGTTGTAAGGGATGCCGTACTTTGTTGCGACTCTAATAAACGCGACATAATCGTCTTTCGCAAGCGAGTCATGGGCTCTAATCGCGTTGAACGGGATGAGGGGGATACAACAGACGGATGATCGAGGAAAGACGTAGAAGACGAAGCCTCTTTTATAAGCGGCGTTACTTCCGCAGATGGTGCAACTGACCCATCTGCCATATGGGCTAGCACATCTTGCTTGGTAACACGCCCCGCTTTTCCCGTACCCTCCGAAAGAGCCACATTTGCTTCACTCATTAACCGCTGCGCAGCTGGTGACGCAATGGTTTCGGATTCAACCAACGGAGAAGGAATAGAAAATGAGTCAGATTGGGTATTGGAAGGGGTGCTAACAGGTTCACTTTGCCTAGCCCCCTGATGAATCTTGGCAATGACATCCCCCACATTAACTACACCCGAAGGCACCATAATTTCAAGTATCCCCGATTGTTCCGCCACCAGCTCCAAAGTGGCTTTTTCCGTTTCCAACTCAACCAATGGGTCATTTTGATTGACAAATTCCCCCGATTGTTTAAGCCAATTAACCACATCTGCTTCTTTAACTGATTCTCCTGCCGCTGGAACAATAATGTCAATAACCATTCGTTTATACTCCTAATGCATCTTTTACGAGCTTTGATTGAATTTTTTCATACCGTTTCATACTTCCTGTAGCCGGACTTGCCGATTCTGGACGAGACAACAATTGCAAGTCCCAACCAGTAAAGGCGCCTCTAATATATGCCAGCGCCCCTTGATTGGCAGGCTCTTCTTGTGCCCACACCCATTGAGATGTAACGGGGTAAGACTTCCGCAACTTGGTTAGCTGAGATTTTGGTAACGGATACAATTGTTCCAATCGAACCAAAGCAACGTTGGTCAATCCATCTTTTTCACGTTTCTCTAATAAATCGTAATACAATTTACCACTGCATAATACCACACGATTGACTTCAGATTTTTGAACCGTTGTATCATCCATTACTTCCCTAAAACGCCCATTACTTAAATCGGTTATAGAAGACACAACATTGGGATGTCGAAACAAACTTTTGGGTGACATGACAACAAGGGGTTTTCGGTAGGGCGCCAAAACCTGTCGACGCAATGCGTGAAAAAAATTGGCAGGTGTCGTGATATTCACAATCAACAGATTATCTTGCGCAGCCAACTGCAAAAATCGCTCCAAGCGGGCACTCGAATGCTCGGGACCCTGCCCTTCCTGCGCATGGGGCAACAACAACACCAATCCAGAATATCTCTCCCACTTGACTTCCGATGAAGAGATAAACTGATCAATCACAACTTGTGCACCATTCGCAAAATCACCAAACTGGGCTTCCCATATGGTTAAACCATGTGGTGTTGCCAACGAATAGCCATATTCATACGCCAATGCAGCGTATTCAGATAATAGGGTATTATACACCTGAAAACGACTCGTAGCGGTTGCCAATGCATTTAATGGAACCAACCGTTCATTTGTTTTCAAATCCCGTACCGAAGCATGTCGGTGTGAAAAAGTGCCGCGCTGAGCATCCTGCCCAGTTAAACGAACGGGAATTCCCTCATAAATTAAAGATCCATAGGCCATTAACTCAGCCGTGGCCCAATCAACCTGACCGGATTGAATTAATTGTGAGCGAGTATCCATAATTTTTTTTAGTTTTGGTAAAATATCGGCATCAGAAAGATCCGATGCAATAACGGCCCCTATTGATTGAAGTAGATCAGGAGCGACCAATGATTGAACTGACTCATCAAAATCATGGCGCTTGGCTTGACGAATGGTTCGCCAATCGGACGCAAATGGCTGTTCAGATGCCGCAATCGAATTGGATTTGGATAGGTCTAGACACCCCTTTAATACTACCTCGAAAGACTCAGATAACTCGGTCGAGAATTGGGTTGTTATAACACCAAGATCCATTAAACGATCATGGTAAATCTTATAAATGGTGGGATGCGATTGCAACCATTGGTACAAAGAAGGCTGGGTGAATCGTGGCTCGTCACCCTCATTATGACCATATCGGCGGTATCCGATAATATCCACATATACATCAATTCCAAATCGCTGACGCAACTCAACGGCCAAGCGTAATGTTCCCAAAACGGCCTCAGGCTGATCGGTATTAACATGAAAAACAGGTGAATTGGTTAATCGAGCAATATCCGTACAATATCGCGAAGAGCGTCCCTCTAAACAATCGGTGGTAAAGCCAACTTGGTTGTTCAAAACAATATGAACCGCCCCACCCACAGAAAAGCCAGGCAATTGCGACATATTGGTAATTTCATAATTTATTCCCTGACCAGACAATGCGGCATCGCCATGAACGATAATTGGAACAATCGAGTTGGTATTCCCCGCATATCGATGATCTGCCTTGGCACGGCACATACCACTCACAACAGCTCCCACGGCTTCAAGATGGGATGGATTAAATAACAACGACAAATGAATCGTCTTTCCGTTGGGCAAGGTTAAATCAGTGGATTGCCCCATGTGATATTTAACATCCCCTGCACGGTCAAATGCGTCTACAACTGATTCATCAAATTCAGCAAAAACGGTTTCAAATGGTTTTTGAAAGACATTTACCAATGCATTTAAGCGACCCCGATGGGCCATACCCACAACAAATTCCGTTGCACCCAATTGGGCACCCGAATCAAACATGGCATGCAACCCAGGTATAAAGGACTCCAAACCTTCCAACGAAAATCTTTTTTTACCAACAAACTTGGTATGCAAAAACTGCTCAAACGCTACCGCACGATGCAAATGTGACAGCAGAGAACGTTGCTCATCGGGAGTAACCTTTAACCAATTTGAATCTTCCATTTTTAATTGGATAAATTCGTTCAATTGAAAATCAGCTTCATATGGAAATTCTACCCCCACAGATTGGGTATAGACAGTCAACAAGCGGTCTACCACCGATTGTTCCAATTGGGGGGCAGCCGCGCGAAGGGAAGCCAAACGATCGTAGAATTGAGTATGTTGTGTCGAATTCGATTGAGACAACGGGTTAGTGGAAGCAACCAGATGGCCTTGCCGGCGAATGTGGGTTATAACAGGGTGATGATCTAATTCTGTTGGTTGAGACGGTGCTGTTGGCACAAGAGATACCATAGAATGGGGTAATGAAGCATGGAGGTTAACTGATAAGTCTAATTGCTGAAATTCATAGCCCTCAAAAAACCGTTGCCAATCGGGAGATAAAGCGGAGGAGTCACGTTGATATTGCAAATATAAATCCTCAATACAAGCTGGCGTTGCATTATTTAAATAAGAAAACTTATCCATCAGAAAGTGCCTCCAAAAGGGAATATAAATCCTCACCCTACTGGGTGAAATAGAGCTAAACAAACTATTTAAATAACGAGTCGGGAAAACCCTCCCAATTAACACCTTCCTACCAAACACACCAGCCAAATACAATGCAATAATAATTGAAGCCCAGAGATACCATTTAAAAGAAGCCATAACTGGGCAAAAAAAATAACCCATACAGTATAAGAAAATTGTTCTTAATTGCCAATGCATAAAAAGAGAGCGGCTATGGACGCCGCACACCCAACCCTGCCAATGGGGGGGCTTAAAAATCAGGGGTTACAAGGGCCGCCCCCTACTATGAGGCTCAGAGAGCAAAAGTCCCCGACATACCCCTCACTGGGTCAAATTCACTTCCATTAACCACTGTTTCTCGATGGTTTGATAAATCAAAGCAGCATTAAAACAATGAACATGCGCACCCACCCGTATATTCAAGCGTCTCATCGCCCTTGATTGAACAGCATAATACCCCTCGGCTCCCACTTCAAATCCCAGCAATGGCATGTCGAAGGAAAAACCCCACTCATTTTCTTGCTGAGTATACCGTCGCTCAAATTCAAATGGCGATTCATTGGGGGTCAAATACATTCCCTGAGAAAAAGTGGTATTAATACGCATCAATCCATTGTTATAATGCAAACCCACTACCCCAAATAATCGTTGCCACTGACGCTGATCGTCATAAAACCGACTATCTATTGAAAAACCGATACTCCCATTAAGCCCTCCCCAAATCGGATAATCGCGACGTGACGTAGCAAGTACCTGTAACCGTTGACTCATGGCCCGATGGGGGGACAATAAATCCTCTTCCGAGGTATACGACTGATTCAAATTGAGATAAACAGGCAACGTTAAAAAGTCCGGAATTTCAAGTGATGTTAGCAAAGGCTCCGTAACGCGTGAATAATTATTAAATCGTCGGTAATAGGTTCCAAACCGTAATGTACTACTGGGCAATTGCCCCTGAATATTTTGATGAATTTGATCAAATAAATTATGGGCTGTTAATTGTGAAAATCGAATGGGTATGGATATGTCTCCCCCCGATTCGACTCCCCCATGCTGACTACCTAAAACAGACCCATTTACCTGAAAATTGGTATCCAAATAAACCACTGATAACCCACCCAACCAACCAAACCTGCAAAACCATACCTACCAAACCAAACCTACCAAATCATACCTACAAAACCATAAC
>SXXA01000143.1 GCA_005791325.1 Actinomycetota bacterium
ATAATTTTTGCGGGCAAATACCGATACCGCTTGGATGGTGGTATTAAGGGCCATACCGGCCATCATGGCATGGGTGACTGCTTGCTGATTGAGGACTGGTAATGCACCCGGTAACCCAAGGCATACCGGGCAAACATGGGTATTAGGGGTGGCCCCAAATTGGGTGGAGCACGCACAAAATAATTTGGTTTGGGTATTTAATTGGGCATGAATTTCAATGCCAATAACGGGTTTACGCATTGTGAACCTCCAAAAGTGTGGCCCATCCGGCCACTTGCTGATAGGCCAATCCTAAATTGAGCAGTCGTTGTTCTTCAAATGCAGGTGCAATCAATTGAAGCCCAACGGGAAGGGGGTCACTGGGCTGGCATGGAATCGATAGGGCTGGCAACCCTGCCATATTGACAGGGATGGTGGCAATGTCGGCAATATACATCGACAATGGGTCGTGATGATGTTGCCCAATTGAAAAGGCCGTGGTGGGCGAGGTGGGCGTGATAATGACATCATATTGGGCAAAAGCGGTATTAAATTCTTGTTGAATCACCCGTCGAACGGCTTGTGCTTTGTTGTAATAGGCATCGTAATAACCGGAACTTAAGCAGTAGGTTCCAATCATAATACGCCGTTTAACTTCATCTCCAAATCCGTCACCCCGTGTGGCTTGCATCATTTCTTTAACGGTGGCACATCCGTCTGCACGGTGGCCATATCGTACCCCATCAAAACGGGCTAAATTGGAGGATGCTTCTGCGGGTGCAATAATATAATAAGTAGACACGGCCGCTTTGAGTGAGGGCATCGAAAAGAATTCCCAGCTAACCCCTTGTGTGATCAAACGGTCCAATGCCGCCATGACTGATTCACGAACTTCGGGCATGACATGTTCACTGATTAATTCACGTGGAACCCCTACCTTTAAGCCAGATACATCAGGGTTCAGTTGGGTAAAAAACGAGGGGGTGGGGCGGGGGCTGGAGGTGCTATCCAATGGGTCGTGTCCACAAATGGCATCCAGCATAATGGCCGAATCCTCAACCGTACGGGTTAGTGGGCCAATTTGATCCAGTGACGAGGCAAATGCCACCAACCCATATCGAGAAACCCGGCCGTAGGTTGGTTTAAACCCAACGATTCCACAAAACGAAGCTGGTTGACGGATGGACCCACCCGTATCAGAACCCAAGGAACCCACCACCATGTTGGCTGCAACGGCTGCGGCAGACCCCCCACTTGAGCCACCGGGAACACGGGATGGATCCACAGGGTTTCGCGTGATTTGGAAGGCAGAATTTTCAGTTGATGACCCCATTGCAAACTCATCCATATTCACTTTTCCCATAATAATGGCATGTTGATTCAGCAAGCGTTCTGTCACGGTGGCATGGTAAGGGGCAATAAAGTGTTGTAATAACTTTGATGCACAAGTGGTGGGGGTATTTTTAACGTGAATATTGTCTTTGATTGCCAATGGGATACCGGCTAATAGGGGCAATTCTCGCCCCTCCTTAAACCACTGATCTAGTGTGGCGGCTTGTGCTAGTGCCTGATCGGTGTGGACCGACAAAAAGGCCCTAATGGTAGGGTCTTGTTGGGTTATGGTTGCCAACCGGGACTGGATGGTATCCGATACACGGCGTTGGCCGGATCGATATTGGTTGGCCATGGATTGAATCACACTCATGATAGTTGGGGAACGACAAATCCCCCCTCCCATTGTGGTGCATTAAGTTGAGGAGATAGGTTAGATTGACGTGGGATGTCTTCGCGCATGTGGCAGGGGGATGGGTGGATGGGTGTGAGTCGGTCGGGGGAAGTATCCACATCATTTAGGTCAGACATGTGATCCAAAATCGCGTCAATTTGGGGTTGAAAAGCAACCAGTTGCTCATTTGTAATGGCAAGATTGGCTAATTGTGCCATTTTTTTTAATTCATCAATTGATATCACCGCACACTCTCCTCATTTGAAACAATCAAAGTTGTAGTTATGGAATCGCCGATGGCAATGGTTCATTTATATCAGACAACCCCAATTACCGAAATAACTTTTATTGGGAAAGGGTGGGGGGTATTTAATTTTTTTGGCACCCATGCCCTATTTGAACCAATTGGATAGTGGGTTCGCAGCACCCATACTGTAGTAACCCTTCCCCGACCCTCCCTTTGGTTGAATAAAAGGGAGGGGTTGTAACTCAGAGTGGGCACGTAGTGCTACTACCTTGGGGTATAGCCCTTTTAATCCCCCCGTGATCGGATTTGGGTCTGCGATTGGAAGACTTAAGCGATACCTTGAGCCCAATAACTGCTGCGATACTTGATTAATGAGTTGAAATAATGCTATAAGCATGTTCCTTTTTGAGTTTAGTTACCAAACTAAACGGGAATGATGGAGTAACCATCTAAAACTTTAATTGAGTGAATGCCCACACTACTCGCTGGAGGATTTATATAAAAAAATATATTTTGAATGATAAAATTAAAGCCAAATCAGTTCGTTTGATTGGCGCAGATGGCTCCCAATTGGGGGTTGTGGCTTTGGAAATCGCAAGAGACCAAGCCTTGCAAGAGGGCTTAGATTTGATGTTGGTGGCTGAAAATGCGGACCCTCCGGTATGTAAAATTATTGATTTTGGGCAATTCAAATATCACCAACGCAAGAAAGAAAAGCAAGCCAAGCGTGTGGGCAAGGGACAAGTGGTAAAAGAGCTAAAGTTGAGCCCCAAAATTTCAGACAATGATTTTATGGTTCGGGTCAATCGAGGCCGTGAGTTTTTAGGTAAGGGATTCAAAGTAAAGGCATCGATTCAATTTAGAGGACGAGAAATTATTCACCCTGAATTGGGGGAACGTGTGATGAACCGATTTATTGAATCGATTATTGATTTGGGTGCGTTGGATGGCCCAGTGAATATGGCGGGTAAAACACTGTTAGCCTTTGTGAATCCCAAATAGAAGATCGTTGATTGTATTGAGTTAAAGGAGTTGGATCGTGAGTAAGATTAAATTAAAAACAAGAAAAGCAGCCTCCAAGCGTGTCAAGATTACAGGAACGGGTAAGGTCATGCGAAATCCATCTGGTAAAAAGCATTTATTGTCCCATCGCTCCTCGAAAGTAAAACGAAAAAAGCGTGGGTTTTCAGTGGTTTCTACCACATCTTCTGATGCATTAAAAGGATGTTTGCCTGGTATTAAGATTAAAGGATAAATAAGGAGTCAATCATGGTACGAGTAAAACGCGGGAATGTCGCCCGTAATCGACGGAAAAAAATTCTAAAACTAGCCAAGGGTTTTAGGGGCGGTACGTCCAAATTATTTCGGCAGGCACGCCAATCGGTGTTGCAAGCATTGCGTCATATGTACGTGGATCGTCGGGATCGTAAGGGGGATTTTAGAGAATTATGGATTGTTCGGATTAATGCCGGCTTGGAAGCGCATGGGGTATCTTATTCCCGATTCATTGGGGATATGAAGAAAAAAGAAATCGGTTTGAACCGCAAAACGTTGTCAGAGTTGGCGGTTAGACAACCCGATACATTTAGTAAAGTTGTTCAGTTGGTCACTACACAGGGATAATTTCATGATTGAAATGCGGCTGGGTGGGTTGGGTTTTGATCCTAAAAACATGTCTCCGATTGTATTGCTGCGAGACCAAGAAGAGCGTAATTTTTTGCCCATTTGGATTGGGATGTTTGAAGCAGCCGCGATTGCCATGGAGCTCCAGGAATTTAAGCCCCCCCGTCCTATGACCCATGATTTGTTAACCAAAATTGTGGGCTTATTTGGCGGGACGGTCTCTCGAATTGTGATGAGTGAAATTGTAGACAATACTTTTTATGCCATTATTGAAATTTCGGGAAAGTCGGGTCAGCTCCTCAAAGTGGATGCCCGTCCTTCGGATGCCATTGCTTTGGCTGTTCGAACGGGTGCCGCTATTTTTGTATCCGAATCGGTCATGGCAACGGCAAAGATGGTTAATGCCGAAAAAGATGAAGAAGATACTCGTAAATTCAAGGATTTTATTGATACCATTAATCCCGATGATTTTTCGAAGTATTTTGATGAACGTTAAGCGCCTGTAGCTCAGC
>SXXA01000144.1 GCA_005791325.1 Actinomycetota bacterium
ATGGCAAAGGATGACTTCAGTTCATCAAGTGGTTCATAAAAGCCGTCTTGAATAAACCCGCCATCACGGGTGTGAGCGGGAGGCGAATCTGGAATGGCCCTCTCAATTAACTGAATAACCTGCTGAATGGGGGATTGTGGATCCGATAAAGAGGTCAATAAGCGTCGATGACGACCTAAAATGCCGTCGGGATTGAGTGCCACCAAGGAGGGTAAGATATCCATACAATGGGTTAGACTGGCTCGTAAAGCCACACAGTCGCGAGGGGTATTTCCAAACGATACCAATCGTGATAGCAGACGTTCAATATCCAATACATGACGCAGGGTATGTTGAATATCCCGCATCAAACGGGGGGATTGAACCAAGGTATCGACCGCATCTAGACGGGCTTGGATACGACCCGGATGGGTCAATGGGTTACTTAACATGGCACGCAACTTCCGAGACCCCATGGCAGTTTGGCATCGATTGAGCAAATGAAATAAACTTTGTTCGTGAACACGATTGGGTAAAATATCCAAATGATATAACGTGGCAGGATCCATCATTAATGTGTCGGACAGATGCATCGGGGCAATGCCGGATAAATAAGGTAGGGATGATTTTTGGAACGTAATGGCATATTGCAAGATAGCCCACGCAATGGGGTAGGCTGCTTTAAATGGACCAATACCAAACGAATCGAGACTGGCCACCTTAAAATGAGTGGCCAATCGCTCTTGGGCATGTTCAATGGGTGCCAATGTGATGGTAACATCCAACGATAGCCGATCGGTGGTCGGGCCAATACATTCAGCAGGTCGGGTGCGTTGTAACCAACCGTCTAAATCAGCATCCGATACAATCCCTACCTGAAATGACCCAGTTGATAATTCCAGTAGGGCAACCCCCCAATTCGATTTAATGGGCATCAGACCAGCCAAATAAACCGATTCATCCGCCGGTAAGGTTCCCCCAACGTTCATACCGGGGGTTACCACCCGCACAATATCACGTTTGGTTAAACCCTTGGTTAAGGATGGGTCCTCAACTTGTTCGCAAATGGCCACTTTATAGCCTTGTTGAATCAGTTTTTGAACGTAAGGGTCTAAGGCGTGATAGGGAACCCCGCACATGGGGACCCGATTTTCATCTTTTCCACGACCCGTTAACGTAATATCCAAGGCTTTTGATACGATTTCGGCATCTTGTAAAAAGAGCTCATAAAAGTCACCCAATCTAAAAAATAACAGGGCATCCGGAACCTCGGATTTAAGCTGTTGATACTGACGCAACATGGGGGTATCCATTATGCGTCTCGAATGACAATCGGCAACGTACGCTTGAGGGAGTCACACAAACCCTGATGAACCAACGATACCTCATCATCGGACAAGGTTCGATCTTTGGATTGATAGGTAAAGGACATGGCATAACTCACCTGATGGATGGGCATCGAACCACCGGAAAATCGATCAAACAGTTCAAAATGTACCACTTCTTGAGGTAAGTGATCCCGAATGACCCGATCGATATCCGAATAGGGTAAGTCAACCGGTGCCAAAAATGATACATCCCGTCGCATATCAGGGTAACGAGATGGCGCCACGGCTTGTTTGATGCCCGAAACGGGGATGCGAGAAAGGGCCGTTAATGACACCCCAATATACGCAACAGGGCATCGTATGCCCATGGTATCCACAATATCAGGGTGAACAAATCCCACATTACCTACAACAGATGACCCCAGCCGAATATCAGCACTACGGGTGGGATGGTACATGGGGTATGTTACCACATCCCATTCTAATAAGCTGGCATCAATGCCAATGGCCGTTAACCATTCAATGGATAACCCTTTTAAGCGGTCAAAAGTCCATTCTGAGGGGGTTGAAGGGGTGTGGGTTTGACGTAACATGGGGCCTGTTAACATGACCCCTAAGACCGTGTTTTCACGAATGGATCCACCGGGGGTTTCAAAAAAAACCTTTCCAATTTCGTAAATGGAGACGGCATCCTGCTGACGCGAATGTTGGTGATGAACCACCCGCATTAACGAGGGCATCAGGTATCGTCGCAGCACCGATTGGTCTTGTGATAAGGGGTTTTTGAGTTGTACCCCATCGGATGGAGGGGGAATTCGATACAACAAAAATTCATCGGGGGATACCATTGGAAACGTGTGGGTTTCGGTTAAGCCTTGGTATTGCCAAAATATGGTAGATTGTTGAACCATGGTTTGTAATGGGGTTGGTGCCGTTTGTGCTACCATGGGGAGGGTGGTATCCGTAGGAAGATGATCATATCCCACCATACGAGCCACTTCTTCCGCCAAACAGGCATTGTATTGAATGTCATGAATTCGCCACGATGGGATGCGAATGCTGGTGTCATGAATCACAAAACCCAGACGAGATAATACCCCTTCCATACTGCTGACGCTCAAGGAGGTTCCCAATAATTGATTGATCCGCTCTGGTTCAAAAGGAATGCCCCGATTGGGAGGAAAATCGGGGGCTTTCCAATGAAGTGATTGATCCCCAATTTGAACGTTGAGATGTTGTGACAATAGATGTAAGGCTCGGTGTTGCCATTTGACGACCATGGCGGGGTCAATTCCACGCTCAAATCGTACCCCACTATCCGTTCGCAAACCCAGTGAGCGGGATGTTCGTCGGATGGTAACAGGGTCAAAATAGGCCGCCTCGATCCACATATCCGTATCATTGGGCCCAATGGCACCCACTGCGGTTCCCATAATACCCGCTAACGCCCCCAATTGGTCGCCTTGCCACACGCCCAATGCATCGGTGGGAATGATGCGACTGGTGCCATCCAATAATAAGACAGGCGGAATGGAACCCACTTGACCCAGTCGAAATGAGCCAGACTGGTGGGGATGGACATGAAAGGGTTGCCCGCCTTCTAGCATCACATAGTGTAATACATCCACAATGGGGTGGATTAACCGTATATCCAAACAAGCCAAGCGACGTTGCATAACCATCGGAAGCACCCCTCCGTGAAATCGAATGGGAACCAACGATAATTCGGAACATCCATCGGGGATGGACGTTAAATTTGCAGATAGGGGAAGCGATTCAGAGGTAAATGAATGGGGTAGGGAAGGGAGCGGTAGATCCATCATAACTGAAATTTCCCGCGCCATGCCCCACATGCTCATACAATCTCCCCGATTGGGCAAAATGGAGACATCTAAGATGGTATCTGATAATACAGCTGCTTGAATCCAATCGATTCCCAATGGCGTAGAAGGATCTAAAATCCAAATGCCATCCTCGACAGGTGGTAACCCCAATTCCGATCGAGAGCATAACATGCCATGGCTGGGAACCCCTCTCAAAGGTCGACTTTCAATGGTTAATCCACTGGCCAATACCGAACCGGGAATGCTAATTGGAACCACATCTCCCACTGAAATGTTGGTGGCACCAGTAACAATGGTGTGGTGTTTAGATCCATCAAACACGGTGGTGATTTGCAGGCGATCGGCATTGGGATGGGGCTCAATTCGATCAATACGAGCCGTGGTAATGCCTCGCAATGCCTCGCCAAATGAATGAATGGAATCAACCTCAAAACCGGCTTGGGTTAACCGATCAGCCAATTCTTGGGGGGTGATGGAGAGGGGAAGCCATTCTGTCAGCCAAGACCATACTAATTTCATCGCAATCCTCCCAAGAACCGTTGGTCGTTTTCGTACAACCATCGAATATCAGAAATACCATATTTCAGCATGGCCAATCGTTCTACCCCCATCCCAAAGGCAAATCCGCTAACGGTATTCGGATCGTATCCCACCGATTCAAACACATGGCGATGAACCATCCCAGCGCCTAAAATTTCGAGCCAACCGGTTTGTTTGCAAGAGGCACAACCTTTACCCATACACTGTCCACACATGACATCCACCTCAGTGGATGGCTCTGTGAATGGGAAATAACTGGGGCGAAACCGAACCAAGCGATCGTCACCAAAAAAAGCAGTTAAAAACCCTTCTAACGTACCTTTTAATTGGGCAAAGGTTACATGGGAATCAACCACCAATCCCTCAATTTGATGAAACATGGGCGAGTGAGTAATATCGGTGTCACAGCGGTACACACAACCAGGAACAATCATTTTGATGGGGGGAGCTTGGCTGGTCATGGTTCGGATTTGAACAGGGGATGTATGGGTACGCAATAATTCACCGTGGTTCAGATAAAATGTATCATGCATATCCCTAGATGGGTGATGTGGCGGAATGTTTAAGGCTTCAAAATTATAATAATCGGTTTCAATATCCGGACCTTCGGATATCCCAAACCCCAATCTAGAAAAATAAGCAGTGACGGTTTGAATCACTTGGGTAATGGGGTGAAGGGTTCCCAAAGAACGGTGGGAACCCGGTAATGTGACGTCCACTTTTTCTTGTTCCAATTGGGCATCACGGGCAATGCGTTGTAATGTTTTTTTGCGGCTATCAATATGTTGGGTTAATTGATCTTTAAATGCATTGGCCCATTGACCTACCAATGGTTTTTCGGTGACGGATAATGAGGACACTTCTTTTAAAATATCAGTGAGCAAGCCTTTTTTGCCCAAGTATTTAACACGAATGGCATCCAAACTAATCAGAGAGTCGGCCTGCTCAATTTCTTGTAGGGCAGTATGCTGAAGGGTTTCAATTTCATGACGCATGGGCAATACCCTTGCTGTAATGGGTGTCTAGATCGGGGTGAATGGCCCACTCTAAAATGTAATCCGCAAATTGAGAGGCTGTTACACCATCAGATCGACCAGTGATGATCCATTTTTTTTCAATCTGGGTACATAGCGTGAGGGCTTGTTCAATCTGATTTGCCTGATCAATTAACCCAATATGTCGAAGCAACATGGCCCCTGCTTTAATCATGGATGAGGGGTCAGCATAATCACCCCGACCCTCTGATACCATTCTAGGGGCTGACCCATGAATGGCTTCAAACATGGCCCATCGGTTACCAATATTGGCACTACCGGCTGTTCCTACGCCACCCTGAAGCTGGGCGGCTTCATCGGTCAAAATATCACCGTATAAGTTTGGCATCACCAATACGCTAAAATCAGATTGTCTGGCTGGATCAATCAGTTTTGCTGCCATGATATCCACATACCATTCATCCGATTGAATCCCATCAGCTTTGTACTCTTCGGCTATTTCGCGGGCCACTCTCGAGAACCGACCGTCCGTGGTTTTGATGACGTTGGACTTGGTAACCACCGACACCCGTTTTTTACCCGTTTGCTTGGCAAATTCAAAGGCGGCACGAATAATACGCTCGCACCCAAGTTGGGTTGTGATTTTAAAATCCAAACTGATGTCATGGTTGACCTCAATTCCTTGAGAACCCAACACATATTCCCCTTCCGTATTTTCTCTGAAAAAAGTCCAGTCGATACCCAATTGGGGAATTTGCACCGGACGTACATTCGCGAATAAATCCAATTCTCGTCTCATGGCCACATTGGCACTTTCAATATTGGCTACCCCCATTCCCACTTGTGGGGTGGTGGTAGGGCCTTTTAGAATGACATGACATGACTTTAAATCAGCTAAAACAGTTGGTGGAATGGCAACCCCCAATGACAAACGGTTTTCAATGGTTAGGCCATGAATGGGTTTAAACTGGATGTGTCGATGGGAAGGGGGGGGCAGTTGGTCTAATACGGTTTGCATCACCCGTTGGGCCTCTGTGGCAATGACAGGGCCGATGCCATCCCCTGGGCAAACCCCTATTGTGATATTAGACAAATTTGCCATTGGTGTGTTTGGTGGGGATAATTTCATTTGATTCACCCGTTCAATCTGGCGGTTGAGTAACTGTTGAATTTGAGACATCGTCGTATCAAGGGGGGTAGACATGGGGACTCCTATATAAAATTAATCGGGCATTCTTACATCCCCACATTATAATAATATAGTGAGCATAAAATCCATATTAAAAGAGAAATTGGGAAGGGGTTTATGGTTGGGATGATGCGGCTCTCACCATTCCCCATTAACAGGGTGAATAAATTCAATGGGATTTTTAGATGATTATTTTCGATAAATAAGTATCGGCGAAGTGGAAGTTCGCTGAACCGCATGCGTCAACCATTCAAATGACGATGATGTTATGTTGGATGGTTGACCTAATGTATCGTTTTTTCTGTATTTCAAACAGTCTTGTCACAATAAGGCAATACGCCGTATGATAAACCAACATGTCAATTCATTCATTTCCTCCAGTCCCACCGCTTAATCCGGATAACATGGGCGACAAAAGTCGTTCAGATGCGGTTC
>SXXA01000145.1 GCA_005791325.1 Actinomycetota bacterium
CTAAACCTGAACATGCTTTACCCCTATTGGATATGCTCAATGAGTTACAAATAAAGGCAACTTTTTTTTTGGTTGGACAAGAAATAAAAAGCCAAATAGATATTGTTAAGCGATTGGCGGATCAAGGGCATGAAGTCGCCAATCATACGTATACTCACCGGCGATTGCCACCATTATCCCCTGAGGATATTATTCGAGAGCTACAACAAACCAACACCTTAATTCGTCGTGCAACAGGGCGATCTCCTCGCTTTTTTAGGCCGCCTGGAGGGCAATTTACGCCGGCTATTGTGGAATTAGCCAAGTCGGAAGGTCTGCTGACGATTTTGTGGGATGTGAATGCCAAGGATTACACCACGGACCCCACCCGCTTTCCCATACCCGATGAATGGCGTCGACCTACCGGCGTGATTCATCCACGAGACGCTATCACCGATGCAATTTTGCAAGATGTAAAACCGGGGAGCATTGTTTTAATGCACAATGGGGGGGATATTTTACGGGCTTTACCCAAAATTGTGAGCCAATTAAGGGGTAAGGGCTATGAAATTGTTACGGTTGGGGAATTGGTTCAAATGGGGGTGCCTGTATCAGGGGCTTCCCACTATTCGAGTTATCATGTTCCCGATTAACCCAACGGCCATTTTGACTGACGCCCATGGGGTAATTTATAACGAATCGGGCCCCATTCTTTCTGCCATTCACCGATTAAATATCTGGATCCAATCGGTTCCTGTGTGGGTGGTAACCAACAATACCACCGCATCCCCCACGCAAATTGCCACCCAACTTCAACACATGGGCTTGGCCATTTCATCGGATGCCATTATTTCGTCCGGTCACGGACTGGCGTTAGATCCCACTTGTCATCACTTGGTTCGTGGGGAACGGGTATTTACCTACGGCTATCCCGATTCCGAATGGTATGTGACCCATGCCGGTGGCGTGGTGACCCATGAACCCGATGACGCAACCGTAATGGTGATTGCCGCCAGCACCAATGAAACCAACGAGAGTATGTATGCCAAGGTAGCACGTTCCTTGACCCAAAACCCCCATCGCCCCGTCATTGCCATCAACCCCGATCATTATGTGTCCGCCGGCGATGGACGCCGTATCCCTGTGGCAGGGTATTACGCTGCACAGCTTGAAGCTACCCTGCCCATATCAGTTCGTTGGATGGGGAAACCGATGCCCGCCTTTTCGCAAGTGGTACGGCATGTTCTGAACCGTCAATTGGGCGATTTATGGGGTTCTAATGTGTATTTTTTTGATGATAATCCAAAAAACGTGCTGCAACTCGAACGGGATTTGGGAATAACGGGGGTGGGGGTTCGGCAAACCGGATTGTTGCATGGGTATTCTGATCAACGTATTTTACAAGAATATGGGGTGATTCCCAATCATATGGTGGAGGTTCTTCAATGAAATGGATGGTGGCCTTATGGGTACTAATGGGGTGGACGGGATTGGGAATGGCCCAATCGGTTCGTGTTTTGTGTTATCACACGTTTTTGGGGAAGCCATCCATTGATACTGATTTTTCGATTCAAGAATTTGATTCCCACATTCGGGCCTTTCAAGCCAAAGGCTACCAATTTGTTAGTTTTGAAGCGATGAAAGCGGGTCAAATTACGGGTACACGCAATTTGTTATTGGTAATAGATGATGGGAATCGGACGGCGTATCAGGCGTTTTTGAAGGTATTAAAACCCCGAAAGATTCCGGTTATGATGGCCATTTACCCCGGTATTATTGGTGCGCGATCATTTGCTATGACGTGGGACCAACTTAAAGACGTCCTTCTGAATGGGGGCGAGGTGGCGTCTCATGGGTATTTTCATGAGTTTTTATCCGAGGAATTTAAAGCCAAACGGCCCAAGGATTTTGATCATGAAGTGCGGCTGTCTAAAACCATTTTAGAATCCAAATTGGGTCGTCGTATTGAGGTATATGTGTATCCGTTTGGGGTCTTTTCGGTGTCGGGCAAACAATTGCTAAAAGAAACAGGCTATTCCTATGCCATGACCATTCAGCCGGGGCCAACATTAATCCCTTTGCGTCGCAATCCCAATCCGCTTCAATTGCCACGCCTGATGTTGACCCGATCTAATATGGCAGGGGTGTTACAAACGTTATAATGAACCGGTTGGAATGGCTGGACCAATCGGCAGATGATCCTGATTTCAGCGATGCCATTCAGCGATTGCCAGATCGGTATTTTGATGCGTTTACCCCCAATGACATTCGCCGACACTTAACGGCATTGGGTCGGATTCAATCCAATCACCCGTTGGAATTGGATGTTATATTGGTGACCGATGATTGGGTTGAAATCACCGTATTTGGATTTGATTACCCGTTTATATTAGCCATTATTACAGGGTTGTTGTCGTCATTTGGGGTTGATATTCGACGGGGGGAAATATTTACATTTGGCAATCAGCTTCCCATTAAAACCCATCGCTCACGGGATGCTATTTTACGGCAATTGCGACCCAAAAAAATTGTGGATTATTTTTATGGCTGTCGTCGAAATCCAACGGATTTTGTTAGCTGGAAAGAGTCGTTGCAACACGCATTTTTGGGAATCGGTCAACACTTGGCTGCCAATCCCACCCATGCGATAGAGCGGGTATGGCACCATGTGGCGACCAATTTGCCCCGCTATTATTTGGCCGATGCCACCCCGTTATCCCCATCCCAAGTTCATTTTGATCAATCTCTACCTGATGTGACCCAATTGATATTAACCACCCAAGACACCCCTTTTTTCTTGTTTTCATTTTGTACCGCACTGGCGCATCATGGCTTGTCGGTGCAACAATTAAGCATTCACACCCAAGCCAACCAAGTGGAAGACACTTTTTATTTAACCACCCGCCACGGCCACAAAATTCAACATGCCAATGAATTGGATGCCTTGCGTTTGTCGGTGGTGTTATGCAAACAATTTACCTATTACCTCAACCGAGCTCCCAACCCCTTGGACGCCATTACCAGATATGAGCAATTAATCCAAACGATTTTATCCTCACCCGATTCCCATTCTCGGTTACCATTTTTAACCAACCCATTGGCGTTACAAGACTTGGCACGGGTGTTGGGGGCCTCGGATTATTTGTGGGAAGATTTCATTCGCACCCATTATGAATCGTTGGAACCCTTGTTATCTGGTATCCAACCCGATCAGGGGACCCTCTTGGATCGACTGAATGTGGCAATGGCGGGGGCGGTGACTTATCAAGACCAACAACATCGATTAAATGCGTTTAAAGACCAAGAAATGTTTTGTATCGATTTGTATCACTTGTGCCAACGCATTACCCTAATTGAGTTATCGGAGCGATTAACTGAATTGGCTGAATTGGTGGTTCGAACGGCGTGTGAGTGTGTAATGGCTGAATGGTCGAAGGGATATGGGGAACCCAAAACGATTGGGAACTTACCCGTTCAATGGGGGATATTCGGCTTGGGTAAGTTGGGAGGGGTTGCATTGGGCGTGGCGTCAGATATCGAACTATTATTGATTTATAGTGACCAGGGGTATACCAATGGGGCCAATCGGGTGGCCAATTCCCTATTTTTTGGGGAAGTGATGAAAGAAATGAATCGCTTTATTGTGGCCAAACGATCGGGGATTTTCTCGATTGATATGCGATTGCGACCGTATGGAAAAGATGGGCCATTGGCCTCCAGTTTAGACCAGTTTTGCCGGTATTTTGACCGTGATGGGGATGCCCATTTGGTAGAAAGATTGGCTTTGGTTCGATTGCGTTGGGTGGCTGGGGACCCCCAATTTGGGCATCGGATTGAATCGTTACGAGATGAATGGGTGTATTTTGGGGGAATGACTGATTTTTCGGCCTTGTGGGATCTTCGCAAACGCCAACATGATCAGAAAGTATGGCAACAACCCAATGCCAAATTTAGTCCGGGTGCGTTGGTGGATTTGGAATACACGGTTCAGGGACTACAGGTGCGATATGGGGCCCAAACCCCTCAACTTCGGACCCCTCGTATTCGGGAAGCATTACGCGGACTACAGTCGGTTGGCTTATTGGACCGCGTGTTAGTGGATCAATTGGTTAATGGGTATTTGTTTTTGAGGCGGGTGATTAATGGGTTGCGGGTATTGCGTGGATCGGCAGAGGACTTGAACCTGCCCGCCAGTGATGAATTGGAATTCGATCATTTGGCACGACGGATGGGGTATGAAGCCAGGGAGGGGATTTCGGCCGCTGACCAGTTATTAATGGAATTTGAAACAGTGACGGCCATGGTTAGGGGGTTTTTAGAGCAACATTTTTCCCGCGATTCATTGGCATCTGACCAGGTGGTTAATGTAGCGGATTGGGTGTTAAATCCATTGTTACCCATGACATTGGTGGATCGTATTTTTGCTGGTTTTCGCTATCCGGAACAAGCCGCTCGAAATATTCGGTTATTAAGCGACAGTGGAGATCGCGTGGCGTTTGCTCGTGTGGCGGTGTTGGCATTGCAATGGCTCAAAAGCAAGCCCAATCCGGATCGAGCGTTGAATCATTGGGAGCGTTTTGTTCGGGCGGATGGGGATGCCACGGCTCATTTTGAGTTGTTGTTGTCCCAACCTGCCCGATTGGATATGTTATTGGATGTCTTTTCAATGAGTGATTATTTATCAGATTTATTAATTCGGCATCCGGATGAAATGGGGGAGGTGACCAAATCGGGGGGGTTACATACCAAGCCACAACGGGGTTCCCTCAATTGGGATGAGTCTGATCATCAATTGGACGCCTTGTCTTTTCGGTATCGCTTGAGGCGGTTTAAGCATCGGGAAATGTTACGGATTGCGATTCAAGATTTAACGTTGCGGGTGGAGTTGCCGGTGATTTATCGGCATTTATCGCTCGTAGCGGAAACCTGTTTGATGGCAGCATGGAATCGTGCAATTTTAGATGTGGGGGCGATGGCAATAGATGGGTGTTTTTGTATGTTGGCCATGGGGAAATTGGGGGGGTCGGAATTAAATTACAGTTCGGATATTGATTTAATTCCAGTGTTGGATGCGAGGGGATTGGCGGTGCCTTTGTCGCAAGCGATTGAGTGGGCCACCCAAGTGGTAAAGCAGGTTC
>SXXA01000011.1 GCA_005791325.1 Actinomycetota bacterium
AGCCTCAATCGCATCGGGGATGGTCATCGATTGTCCGGGTGCCGATGGAATCAGTTTTGCCAACCGATCCACAATAGGTAAGGGTACATTTAATACCCGACCCACATCCCGAATGACCCCGCGGGAGGCCATGGTTCCAAAGGTCACAATTTGGGATACCCGATCACTGCCATATCGATCCACAATATACTGAATGACCTCATTGCGACGACGAATACAAAAATCCAAGTCAATATCAGGCATCGATACCCGCTCTGGGTTCAAAAACCGTTCAAAAAGCAAACTGTATCGAATGGGGTCAATATTGGTAATGCCCAAGGCATAGGCCACCAACGACCCCGCCGCAGACCCGCGCCCTGGGCCAACCGGAATCAAATTTTGTCGACAAAAATCCAAAAAATCATAAATAATTAAAAAATAAGGGGCATAATTCATTTTGTTAATAATGCTTAATTCAAACCCCATTCGTTCAGACAATTCAGGGGTCATGTTGCCATATCGATGACCCACCCCCTCTTGTACCAATTGGGTCAAATAAGCATCGGCTGACATGTTGTTTGGACACGGAAAATGGGGCAAATTGACTTGGCCCGTTTCTAGATGAAGTTGGCAACGAGAGGCGATTATGAGTGTGTTTTGTAAAGCGTCTGGGTAATCAGGAAACAAAGCCCACATGTCGTCAGGGGATCGCAAATAATAGTCATCATCGTCGTTAAATCGGGTGTCTTCTTCCACCAATCGTCCGGTTTGAATGCAGGTTAGAATGTGACGCAAATGAACTTGATTGGGTTCCAAATCCATGACATCTTGGGTAACCACCATGGGAATCCCAAGCTCATTTGATAGGCTCGCCGACCCTTCAATGGCAATATCATCCAAAGTCGAGCCATGTCGGGACAACCCCAAATAAAATCGATCCCCATAAATAGATTGTAACTGAGTGGCGGCGGCATGGGCGGCATCGGTTTGATACCGTCGCAATGCAGAGGCAACCGGTCCTTTGACGCCGGGTGAAATGGCAATTAATTGGGAAGAATATTGGGCCAAACAGGCAAAGTCCACGCGGGGCTTGTAATAAAACCCCTGTAAATGGCCGGCACTCACCAATTGTACCAACGATTGATAACCCGATTGATCCATGGCCAACAAAATCAACCGATCCCAGCCGCGTTCACGAACGGACATATCGGGAACCAAATACACCTCACATCCCACAATGGGGTTTATCCCTTGTTTTTTGGCGGCGAGATAAAAATCAACCACACCATACATAACCCCATTATCGGTGAGGGCCACACTGGACATCCCCATGGTTTGACATTTAGATAACAGCGCCTGAATCCGAATGGGGCATTCAAGTAATGAATATTCGGAATGAACGTTTAAATGAACAAAGGAAGGGGGGGGATTAGTCATGCGGTGGTGGGCTTTCTTGGGTTAATTTAAGGTATCGACGTTGAACTTTTTTTAATTCCTTAATGGTTTCATGATTCAGGGCCAGTTGTTGTTGGTAGCGGGCTACTTTTTTTTGATAGCGTTTAACCGACTCTGTAATCCGATCGGACAAATTGGTTTGAATCGACCATAATGTGCGTTCGGTTTCTTTGCGCTGGGTAATATTGTGTAACGTGGTGACCACCCCAATGAGCTGATGCACGTGGTTTAATAAGGGGGTGGCATTTAATTGAACCACCACCGCCGCCCCCCCCTGTGGTTTAATGGCAACCCAATCCATTAATTGGGGTTGTTGACTTTGTAACACCAAATCAATGGGGGTTAATGCCAACAGATTCCCATCCCGATCCATAAATTGTAAAACCTGACGGCTATTCATGCCAACTTCCATGTGTAATCCGGCTTTACATCCATTATTCAAATAGGTAGTGGTATCATTCAAATCAGTGACCAATACCCATTCTGATAAGGTATCTAATACCGATCGAATCCATTGTTCCCGTTTAACAAGGGCCATTTGGGTGGCATATTTATGATGGGCAATTTCAATGGTAATTTGTAAATGTCGTTCATCAAATGGTTTTAACACGTACCCAAATGGGTCTGTATCAGTGGCTCGCTTAACGGTGGCGTCATCTGAATAGGCGGTTAAAAACACCACCGGAATATCGTGCTGACGTCGAATGGCTTGGGCGGTTTGAATCCCATCCTGATTGCCTTTGATATGGATATCCATGAGTACCAATTCGGGGACATGGGCCGCCACCAAGGCCATGGCATCGGCGCCGTTATCGGCAATACCAACCACTTGGTAACCCATGCTGGTTAAGCGCATCGACAAATCAGTCGCGACCAATGCTTCATCTTCCACAATTAAAATTCGGGTTAGGTTCATGCTTCCTCCTGCTTCATAATGGAAAATACAATCACAAATCGGGTGCCATTCCGTTTTTCAAGAGTTAGTTCAGCCGATAATTGCCGACACAATGTGGTAATTAATTGCATGCCCATGGAATGGGATCGGGACAGTTCAATATCATTGGGAAAGCCAACCCCATTATCATGTACCGACAATTCATAGCGGTTGGCACTAAGTTCCGTCATCTCAACTCGAATGTGCCCTTCAGATCGATTGGTAAATGCATATTTATATGCGTTGGTAATGAGTTCATTTAAAACCAAACCCAATGAAATGGCATAATCAATCGGCAGTGTGATTGAGGGCATAATAAGTTCGTATTGAATCACACACGAGGGGGATTGATAAGACAAGGCCAACCGGTTCAGAATGGTGGTGGCATAGTCCAAAAATTGAACTGCGCGCCAATTGTGAGATTGATACAAGCTTTCGTGAACCAACGACATGGCACGAATACGATCTTGGCATTCTTTGACCACTTGTTTAAATGGGGGGCTATCAATGTAGTGGGTTTGAATCATGAGCATACTTGAAATTAGCTGCATGTTATTTTTAACCCGATGATGAATTTCGGATAATAATAGTTCTTTTTCAGCAATAATATCTTCTAAATTACGTTGATCAGCGGGCTTTTGTTGTTCACACATCAAAAGCATGATGGGCTCTGAATGTGTCGCCAACCCTCGAAATCGAACATGCCATAGGGTTGAATCCCCATCAAAACATAATTGAATGTCAGATAAATCGTGTTGGGGATTAAGGGTATGAATCAGATGCATGCAGGTGTCACGATAGGGTGCTGCCACCACTTGTCGCAACGATGAACCGGCCAATACACCTGGTAATGTCGAAGCAACAATGAGGCCATCCGTGGCAATAGCCAGGCTTGAAAAGGGTAACACTTGTAACACATGGCGCAGTTCAACTTGCACGATGCAAGGCCCATTGAACGCCCATCGAACCCAATAAAATCATACTACCGCCAACCATCATCAGGGTGGTAATGGGTTGTTGTAACAGAATGGCTCCCAGTATCAAAGTAAACACCACTTCCAAATAGGCCAATAAAGACGCACTGACGGCCGGAATCAGTTGCATGGCCTTAAAAAACAAAAAATACCCAATAACGCCCACTAGCAGACAAATCCCCGACACAATAAACCAATCTATGGCGGGCATGGACATCAATGAATACCCGGCAAAAGGAAGGATAACAAGGCCCCCCAAGCCATTTTGAATCCATACTTGTTCGATGGCGGATAGCTGAGTGGGGTGCTGTTTCAAAGCCACCAGCATCCATGCATTGGTCAGGGCACAGGTTAGTATCGCGATCACCCCAGACCAGTTGGAAAAGTCAAATAAGCTGGGTGATTGAATTAATCCAATGCCGATAAGGGCTAAAATCCCGCAGGTCAGCTGGATATAATCGAAGGTTTGTTTTAAAAACAGTCGCCCGATTAGAGCCAGCATGAGGGGCCAGGTGTATAACAATAAAATGGCTTGTCCGACCGGCAGGTGGTGAAAACCCCAAAAATACAAGATGGCTCGAATGAGGTTTAAGGCCATAATCAATAGCGACCAAGGGTGCCATAACAAAGCCATTCGATTGACGTGACGCCACTGTAACAGGGGGGTTAATAATAGGGTGGGAATGGACAGTCTAATGACGGTTAGCGCCATGATTGAAACATGGGTTACATGGCTATAAACCCCCATGGTAGACCAAACGGCACAGGCTAAAATCACGAGTAAAACGGCTAGAGTTGATTTTTCCATCGCCAGTATCCTTTCAAATTAAGGACAAATAAAATCACGTTGCCGGTGACCAGCCCCCATCCTAGCGTCATACATCCAAAGATGACCCATAATATATTCCCAATCATTCCCAATAAAAAACCAAATGGGCGTTTTTCACCCACATAAAGCATACATAAAAATGTAAATAGTGACGCCACCCAGTCGATGCCGGCGTAACGAATTGTAATGGAATGACCAAGCAAGTCTGGCACAGGAAATTGTCCTTTAAAGGGTGTAAGAGGGTATATTATAAGTGGATTTCAATGAATGTGGGAAGGGCAGGATATCAGATGGTTGGGTGTGAGTATGATGAATGGGTGGGCGATGGTATTCCCGAAGTGGGTGCCAGGGTGAGCAACCGGCACCCACAGAATTGGAAAGGGAATCCCTTTTCCAAATCTCTCGGAGTCCCCCCAGACTTATAAATGGTTCCCTATATTAGATGGGGCTAAACCATTCAATCTTATTAATACAGACTAATACAGAAGTTGTGCTCTTGAAATGGGCCAAAAGGTAAATAAGGCTTTTCCGAATATATTTTGCCGAGGAACGGTTCCCCAAAAACGACTATCACGGGAATTATTGCGGTTGTCCCCCATCATAAAATAATTCCCTTGGGGAATTTTGATGGGGCCCATGTTAGCCAAGTCAGAACTGGGTGAATCTTGTTGAACATTAACCCCAGCAAAAAAGACTTCTTTGCCGTTGGCATACACAATGCCCTCTTTAATTTGAATGTGTTCACCGGGCAAACCGATTAAGCGTTTGACGTAATCTTTGTTATCCACGACCGAATCAAAAACCACAATTTCACCTCGAACAGGGGCTCTAAATCGATAGGTGACCCGATCAACCAACAACCGATCCCCAATCATTAATGTTGGAATCATGGAACCGGTTGGTACCACCGACACCATCACCACAAAAGTTCGGATTAGCAATGCAGCGGTGCCAGCAACAACCACTAATTCAGCCAATTCAAGGATCCAATACCCCCATTTTGTTTTAAGTTTCAAATCGGCCTTATTTTGATTCCACTTGGATTTTAGTAAACGAATGGTGCGCAGCATGGTGTCCTCCTTGTTAATAGAGCATCTAAAAAAACATATAACCCCTTATAAAACAAGTCATAACAGCCATGGGTTTGAGCTTGATTGAACCATTAATAGACGCAGGTAACGCATTCATTGAAAAAAATCCTGCAATATTATCGGTAGTCATTTCGATAATTCTTAAGTATAGGACCCCTAAAATTGAAAGTGTGTGAGTCACACAATAACAAACTGGTATTTTTTGTAACGTATAATAGAAATTAAGGAATAAAGTGATATAATTATGTCAAATCCGGTCATATCATCGAAATCTTATACCGTTGGAGTTTCTCAACAAAACTTTTTCCAAGACTTGTTCAATACCACAGCGAACATCATAGATGGAATTATTAATGCACTTAAGGGTATGGGCGTGAGTAAAAGTGAATTAAATAATAAGCCCACAGAACCGTCATTACCTCCATCTGGACCTACCAGCCCCACCCATCAGAATATAAATAAGGCACCTGATTACATCATACACTTGTACGGCGATGCTCAGCTTGGACTATCATACGATGATACCTCATCAGAAAATGACAGGAAAGTGGTTTCGAAAGTGAACGGGAATGCCAAGAATTTAGAAATGCTAGGTGTTGGTGATCAGTTTGCGATAGAGGCTGAAAATGGGGTAAAAAAAGTGATGATATACAGTAGGAAAAGCAATCCGAGTGATCAGAAAGAACCCCCGCAACCACGGTATGTGTTCATTCTTCCGTCGGGTCATACGCTGGGTCTTCGATATAATTCCGATCCGACTACCACCAGCAAAGGAGAGATTTATCAATTAGAGAGTCCGGTCAAAGACTTAGGGTATATTAATGTGGGCGATCATGTTGAAGTCAAGAAGGGGACGAATGGCAACAATATCGTTGTGATTACAAAGAAAGTAGAGCCCTTTACTCAAATTGGTCTTCGATATAATTCCGATCCGATTACCCCCCGCAAAGATGCGATTTCTCATTTAGATAGTTCCGTCACAGACTTTGGGGATATTCAAGTGGGCGATCATAGTAAAGTCACGCCGGAGACGAATGGCA
>SXXA01000146.1 GCA_005791325.1 Actinomycetota bacterium
AACAATTAATATCCGTTTGTAATGTAATGGCTTGATTTAAATCATCCTGATATGTGCCTCTCCAATGAAATGTATCCATGTCCGTTCGAACTTCAATTCCGGTGATATCAATCGATTGATCATTAAAATATCCCCATTCTGTAAAATCACGCCCCACAATACTCACCAAATACACCTGGGTAAAAATGGATGCTGCTAAACTAGCAAATGTTCCCGATCCACCAATCACCCGCTCAACCGATCCCATCGGACTTACAATGCTATCGTACGCCACCGAACCAATAATACAAACTGACATGATTCACTCCTTATACCCATTCCTACCAACTTCCACGATAGTAGCAGACCCATCATGAAGCTAACACCCCAATCATGCACGCCGACCATTGACAAACCCTTGCTAAATCAGCTAATACTCAATCTGTTCCATTCGCTAGGCCGTATTATGACCTCTTGAAAGAACCAACACCCATGCCACAGTCCCCCACCCTATCCCCAACAGGCTCTATCCCCCACCCATTTCAGACACCCCGCACCTTATTTGTTCCCAACACCCCCCCCCATTTATCACACGCCATACTCGCCCAGTTATCCACATTATCTGGCATTGCCATTCAACAAATAGGGTCACGCCAACATCCCCTAGGGGCGGTTATTATGAACGCATGTAACGCCTTATTATTGCTTCACCATCCCAATGGCGTTGATGCGCGATATACCAACCTTGCCCATCATAATTTCGCAGGATGTGTTATGAAAGGGGCTCTATTTCACTATTCAACTCTTGGTGGGGTTGACTTTGGTACCAGCGGAATCTGTGATTGCGATTTTGTTGGGGCCCAAATGGACCATACATCCTTCTATCGAAGCAGCCTATCGTATAGCAAACTAATCGGCACCCAATGGAAGGGCGCCAACATCGAGAAAAGCCAACTTGAAGCAATCGATATGCGATTGGTAAACGCCCCCAGAATGGAACTAACCGATTGCCACATCAGAACCTCTAATCTATCGTATGCATTATTTCTACAATCAATCATTAGGAACTGCTTGGTGGCTGATTCCACCTGTCAATACACCAGTTTTAATCATAGCACTATTGAAAAAACAACATTTAAAAATGTGGATTTTAGCCATAGCCAATGGCATGACACCACCCTATCCGAGTGTACTTTTCAAAATATCACCGTATCGAATCACCCCGAACATGACATCATTAACCCATTATTTAACCAGTTGTCCCCCATGCAACAATGTAAATCCATTGGCTTTATCACCATGTTATTATCCCAATTAACCAAAGCATACAATCGATCTGATCAACTGAATCAATCCCCATTACCCCATCATGCAACGTTGTTAAAACGCCTTCAAATGCATTTAACCCATCTCATCCATCACCCACAGCTGGCCCCACAATGGCATGAATCTGCCCTAAATCAAATCCACACCGACCCACCACCACCCCGCTGAATATTTCCCTCGCTCAAACTGTCTGCCCCCCCCCGATTTCCTATTAAAAAGTGGGCATCTAGCTTGGCGTTATAATCCCCTTCCCTCTACCCCCTTATTCATCGTGCCATTCTAACCCAATTTGCCAAGTAATGGGGGGTGAATGATAGCCCAGTGCCGGTTGATACACCGTATTCAATACATTCATAACGCCAATACTTGGCACCCAATGGTCCCAACCCAAATATCGCAATCCAATTGAGCCCAACCACGCTTCTTCTAACCGTTGTCCCGCATCCAATCTTGGACCAATCCCACTCATTTGGGTGGCAACTTCCCAATCGCCCCAATCAAAACCCGTGCCCACCGACCATTTCCATTCAGGTACCCGAGGCACGACCTCGCCTCGTTGGGTCGCCATGGTTCGGGTATATAACACATGGGTCTCTCGGCTATTACCCAAACGGGGAAATACCCACGATACTTCCACTTGATCCGATATATACGCCCCCTCCACTGATTCATATTTCCATGTTTGGGTATTGTATTGTATCCGGTCCAATAACTGACTCCGAGTGGCAAATATACCCCCCCTCCCCCATTCTGTTTTGAAGTTACCGCCAAACCGAATAGAACTCGATCGCTCCGGATAAAATGCCGAGCTCACACTGCGATTTAAGGTCTCATAAATGGATGGATTCCGAATCCCATTACTGAATTGCAAATTCATTGTGAACTCATTTGATAATGCATGCGATACCCCACCCGCCCCAATCACCCGCCAGTCATATTGGGTATCCCGAAGCAACCGAATCGTACTGGTTAATTGGGTCATCCCCCATTGGGTAGATACCCCCATATAGCCAGCCCCACTACTCAACGAGCCCGTATCTTGATATGGGGTATGCCCTGTTTCTGATTGGGTATCAACCCCCACTAGCCATTGAAAGGTCTCATGGGTGGTACGAATAAACCAGTCGGTACGCCAAACCCTTCCCCCATAATCACTGGGTGATAAATTCATGTCATTTGAATCTTGCCGAGTTAATTCCGATTGATTCATGCGAATTCCCATGACCATGCCATCCGACAAATCCAATTCCCCCGTGAGCCCCCATCGTAAACTTTGGGTCCGCAAGTGATAGCCCACTGAATTTCCAAACATGGTATCCGCCATGGTTACCCCTTGGGTATATAATACCGTACCTGTCCAACGACTCCGAGTTTGGTCATAGCGGATAAGAACACGATGATTCGCCAACTCAATACCATCTATATCACCTTGACCGCTCCAATTGGTAGCCGATATTCGACGATCAATCATTGCATGACTTCGCCAATCAATCGACCAGCGATCCCCTACTACCCCATGCTGAATTCCCCATTGTGACAACCCCGATCCGGTTTTAACCATCATACGAGTTCCCAAACGGTGTATTGAGTTAATTTGCAAAACCCCACCCGGAGCGGGGTTCCCCGCCATCATGGCATCCAGTGGCCCCACCACCACCATGCTATCCATCGCCTGTAACAAAACCGAATCCAAGCGGGGGCGTCCGGTCACCTCAATAGGGTCCATGAGTGATATCCCATCCCATTCCACAGCCAAATATTGAGGGGGTAACCCATTGGCATACAGGGTGGCCATCCCACCTTGGTCAATCCAATGTAACGATGGGTAAGCTGCCAACGCATCCCCCAGTGTCGAGATACCCTTTTGTTGAAAAGACTCCCGACTGGATGGGGGCATCCCCACCCGATTTTCCGTCACCCGAATGGCGAGTTCTGGTAAAACCCAATCAAGCGGAGCCGCCACCACGGGTACGGCCATCATCATTGATATAAATAACATGAATTGTTTCATAGGTCATCCTTTCGAAATGGTACCGCCAGCATATCCTATGCCCGAATAAGCAACCAACAGCCACTGGTTGGAATTTTCAACTGGGCGTTGATATCAACCAGTCAAAAGCATGTGGGGGCACCTCCCGATAGGATCCTTTTTCAAGCCCTCCCAATACAATTGAGCCAATACGAATCCGTTTTAATTGCACCACATGTAACCCAACTTTGGCACACAACCGTCGAATATGTTGGTTTTTACCTTCGGTTAAAATGATATGAAACGAATGAGACCCAACGGGATTAATCACAATTGGTCGAATGGCTTCGCCCAAAATAGTAACCCCACCTACTAAACGTTCTTCCATACCCTTGGTAAAGGGTTGATCAACCCGCACAATATATTCACGCTCATGATATCCCGTTAATAAATGGCGAGATAATACCCCATCATTGGTTAATAAAATTAACCCTTCAGAGTCTTTATCCAAGCGCCCCACGCAACTTAGTTCCTTATATTGATCCGGCAACCAATCCCGAATCTCAGTTTCGCCATTTTGTGGCAAATTACTCACCACCCCTCTTGGTTTATAAAAAGCAATGGTCGTGTACGAAATGGTATGCGGCAATCTCAATTCGATACGGGTTCGAGCGGGGTCAACCCTCAAACCCATTTCGGTTACTTGAACCCCATTCACCCACACATATCCCGACCGAATATACTCTTCCGATTCACGACGGGATGCCATACCCCGATTGGCCATTACTTTTTGAAGGCGCTCATAGGTCATGATGCCAGCACAATCAGCAATTCGAAAGGGCTTGATTGATATCTAATAGCAATTGGGCGGTGGTATCCCAACCAATACACGAATCGGTAATAGAGACACCGTATTTCAATTGCGTTAAATCAGTGGGAATAGCCTGATTTCCTTCTTCAAGGTTACTTTCAATCATTACCCCCATAATGGTTGAGCGAAATTGGGGTAATTGATCTAAAATGGCATGGGCCACTTTGACCTGATTTTGGTATTGCTTGTTAGAATTACCATGGCTACAATCCACCATGATGGAAGGCAAAAAGCCAGCTGATTCCATTTTAGTGGCCACCCCTAGGATGGTGGTGGGGTCATAATTAGGCAAGCGCCCACCCCGAAGGATGATATGCCCATCTGGGTTGCCCTTGGTGCGAATAATGGCCGTTTCACCTTGTTGGTTGATACCCAAAAAGCCATGGGGTTGTTTGGCAGCCAATAAGGCATTGATGGCTACATCCACATTACCCTCGGTGCTATTTTTAAAGCCCACTGGCATCGACAAACCGCTGGCCATTTCGCGATGGGTTTGCGACTCGGTGGTGCGGGCACCAATGGATGCCCAGCTTAACAAATCGGCCAAATATTGTGGCACAATGGGATCCAATAGTTCTGAGGCAACAGGTAACCCCATAGACGTAATGGTCAGTAACAGGGATCGAGCGAGAGTTAAACCGGTTTCAATATCGGTATCACCGGTTAAGTGGGGATCATGGATATAGCCTTTCCATCCCACAGTGGTACG
>SXXA01000147.1 GCA_005791325.1 Actinomycetota bacterium
GGATTGGCCAGCATAAATGCCATTAAAATTTATATGGCAACCATTAATCAGTTGTCCGCAAGCAATTTAGAGGTGAATGGGGTGGCCAGCATGAATGAGGTGGTCGTTTTAAATCAACTCACGGCTAAAGGAATGGTTAAAATTGAGTCACTAGATGTTTTAAATATGGCGACTTTAAATGAGCTGGTGGTAACTGGGCAGTTGACCATTCAAGATGCGGCGAGCCTGAATCAGGCCGTAATAAAGTCGGCTGGCATTCATTATTTGGATGTAAACAATATGATCGGCAGTGGAATGGCGACGATTAACCAATTGATTGTGTCGAAATCATTGACGGTAACAGGGCTGCTTCAAAGCGATTCCATCGTGGTTAATGACCGTGCCACCCTGAATCAAGTTCTGATTAATCAAACACTAACGGTGGAACATTTGGCGAGTATCAATCAGTTAACGGTACAATCTGGTACCATTAATGTTATGAATATTGGCTATTTAACATCCACAGGTATTGTGACTATGAATGAGTTAGTTGTAACAAACTCACTGACCATTCAGGGTGTATTTAAGCCCGATTACTTGGTGGTCGGCTCTCGAGCCACCATGAATCAGGTGGTTGTGTCGGGAGCGTTAACAGTAGAAAAATGGGCTAGTGTGAATGAGTTAATGGTGCAGAATGCTACATTGAATGAGTTATTGGCAACCAGTTTGGTGGCGACAGGAAGAGTCACTATGAATGAGTTAATAGTGAGTCAATCGTTATTAGTAAATGATAACTTCATTTCCGGATGGATGACGGTGGTGAATCATGCCACGATGAACAGTGTCATGGTGAATCAGTTGTTAACGGCGGGTGCGTTCAAGAATGTGGGGCGTCTTTACAGTAAGCAGGGGGTATTTGGTTGGGTAACCGCCAATAATATGAGTGTTCCAGGTATTTTATCCGTTCGTGATTTGGAGGTAACAGGGTCTATTACATTAAGAAATCAAGATTGGTTAAATTTAGAATCTTTGGATGTTAGTCATCAAGCAATGGTTCGCTCATTAAATATTTCTAACTTGTTAATGGCAGCAACCGCTAGTTTTAATACAATGTCGCTTTCTCGTGCAACGGTGGATGAATTAGAGGTGATCACACTGAATGTAGATCAACCGATGCAGCTTAATCGGGTGGCGGTTAATGACATTGCGATTACGGGTAGGATGAGTGTAGTGGGCGCCGTTTCGGTGGATGATTTAAGGGTCAATGGCAGTATTACAGTTAATCAAGTGATTATAACAGGATCGTTGGTGGTACAAGAGGGTGCGAGTGTTAATCAATTAACGGCGAATCAAGCTAAGTTTAATACATTGGCTGTCAATGCATTGTCCCCATTATCGAGTTTAGAAGTGGCAGGTTTGGTTTCGGTCAATCAATTAAGAATTCAAGCATTGCGTGTAACGGGTGATTTAGCGATGCCATTTGGATTTTCTGTTCGATCCCAGTTAGGGAAGTGGATGGTAATGGCAACAGAGAATCAGCAAATTCCCGTTGAATCGGATAGTAAAATGGTTATTAAAATGGATGGATCAGTTGGGATTGGAACATTAAATCCAACTGAGAAGTTAGTGGTGGCTGGGACGGCTAATATCGATGCCATTCGATTAATGGGAAGCAATCCTAAAATTGAGTGGGGTGAATTGGGTACAGGACAAGCGAGTTGGATGGGTGTGTCCAATAATCGTTTACAAATTGCGGCAGAAGGATCAATGGGTTCGATTGAAGTTAAGCAGGGTGGGGTTAATCGGTTGACCATTAAATCTGGAAAGGTTGGAATAGGGACGGATACACCGGATACAGCATTGCAGGTTTCTGGTACGGTGAGAGCCACTAAGTTAGTGGGTGAGGGAGTGGCTGTTGCTGGTACCATAATATTATATGGGGCGACATCGCCACAGACGGTGCCAGCCGGGTGGACTTTATGCGAATGGGATAATGTGACAGCGACGCCGGCGGGGTGTCCTGGGGCGGTTGCGCCGCCTGGTGTGGTGTATTTAATAAAAAATTAGTGCTTGGGCATTGCCCATATCTATTATTTGAGGGTATTTCACCCTCAACCCCCCTGAAGCAAATCACGGTGGCGCGTTTCATCCAACCCCGCCTAGGGGCCGCAGACACCTAGCCTAGGGCTCGAGGACTGCAGGTCTCCAGCACTCAACGTAATCCCCATCATTAATTTTTAATATACAAAAATCACTGTTTCGAGTAGACTTCAAAAAATAGATTAAAACAAAATGATATAAGGATATGTTGTGAGCCTAAAACCCGCTATTCCCCATACATTTCACATTCCAGTAATGGGTACAGCGTTTACCATCGATACCCCCGTTCGAATCGCCAAATTTGGCATTTCTTCAGTCATGTCGATTGGTGACGATCACCTCTGTGAAACAATGCGGGAACATTATTGTAACATGTATGATATTCCATTTCAGCCGATTGGTCGCTGGGATTCTGATGCCAGAGCTCGTCGTATTCAATCTTATTTAGACCTTATTTATTCCATTTGTTGCCAATCTTTTGATGCGTTGCGGTCTGAGCCCCTAGTTGAGGGGTCACAATCTTGGCAATACCTTACGATGTTACCTGATTCATCTCCCCTATATTTATTATTTAAGGAATTTCAACGTGCCAATTCTGACCAACAATCTGTCATCGAAGAAGAGCTTAAACGACAATTTGTAATGGGGTCATTGGATGTTAATATTATGACCAAATTAGACCGCAGTAATTATGACAAACAAGGTCAGTTGTTGCCTGAAACCGATTCAGATGCCCTTTCAGCGTTGCGTGGCTATGCCATGTCGAATTTGGATTCGGGCATTGTGCTTTCAGCAGGCTTTAATCGACGCTTGTACGCGTATATTTCCCAATTCGATGACTTTTTTCCAGATGAAGCTGGTTATATTAAAAAACGCATTATACTTAAAGTGTCAGATTTTCGATCGGCCCAGATTCAGGGTCGTTTTTTGGCCAAAAAAGGTATTTGGGTGTCTGAATATCGGGTTGAATCCGGTTTGAATTGTGGGGGGCATGCATTTGCAACCGATGGGTATTTAATGGGTCCCATTTTAGAAGAATTTAAGGAATCTCGATTTGATCTGTTAACAGAGTTGAAAGATCTCTGTAATGAGTCATTGAGGAACCTGAATCGATACGAATTGGCGTTGCAGCCCTTGGTTCGTTTTACGGTACAGGGGGGAATTGGAACCCATGAAGAAGATCAGTTTTTGATGAATTATTATCAGTTTGATGGAACAGGTTGGGGCACCCCGTTTTTGTTGGTTCCAGAGGTCACGAATGTGGATGATGCCACCCGCGAGCAATTGGCAGCCACGGTTCGTTCCGATTTATACACCAGTGGAATTAGTCCCTTGGGGGTTCCCTTTAATACATATAAGGGCTCACCTAGTGAGGTGCAAAAGTATCAAAGGGTGGCGGATGGTAAGCCAGGTAGCCCATGCCCCAAAGGATTTTTGGTGTCCAACACCGAGTATACCAGCAAGCCCATTTGTACGGCCTCGTCGGTATTTCAAAAGAAGAAGTTGGCTGAAATCGAGTCTCTAACACTGACTTCAGATGAGCGTGAAGAGATGGTGGGTCGGGTGATTGATAAGGCTTGTTTGTGCGAGGATTTGGCGGCGAGTGCCCTGTTGCGGTTTGGCATCGACAATTTGCGCCCGCTTAAAACAGCGGTATGTCCGGGCCCTAATTTGGCTTATTTTTCAAAAATAATATCCTTATCGGAAATGGTGGCCCATATTTATGGGCGTATAACCGTCATTGAAGCCAAAGGCCGTCCTCACTTTTTGGTGGAAGAGGCACGGATGTATGTCACCCACTTTTTATCGGAATTAAAAGCCTCTTTACCCACCCCTAATGTGAAGCGAGTCGCTTATTTGCGTGGCTACATGCAGCAATTACGAAAGGGGTTGGATTATTATGTGGCATTATTGGCAAATCGGGCGGTGGTGTTTGCCAATGAAGCGGGAATTCGGTCAGATATAACCCAATTGCGGTCTGAGTTGGATCGAATTTCTCAGATTCACGCTCATATTATAGGTCCAGAAACACCCACAATGGCTTTGGGATAATGTCATCAAATGAAGGAGAAGCATCAAATGGTTGGGATCATGCGTGTGGGGATTGTTCAATTAAATGCGGGGTTGGATTATCAAGCGAATATGGCAAAAGCCCAGTCCTTGGTGATGGATGGAATTCAAAAGGGGGCTAAACTGGTGGCATTACCGGAAGTATTTGCGTATCGCGGACCCAGAGAGGGGGTATTGTCGCACGCTGAATCCATCCCAGGTCCCACAACCAAGGTATTTCAAAAAATAGCCAAAGACCATGGTGTTTCCATTTTGTTGGGGAGTATCATTGAAAAAGTGAAGGGGCAGGATCGGGTGGCCAATACGTCGGTATTAATTGACGAGGAAGGTAAGATTCAGGTTTGTTACCGAAAAATGCATTTGTTTGATGTGCAGGTGGATCGGCACCCCATTCGTGAATCGGATACGTTTTTGCCGGGGACCCTTCCCAGTTTGGGTGAAGTTGGGGATTATAAGGTGGGGTTAAGTATTTGTTACGACCTTCGATTCCCTGAATTATATCGGTATTATGCGGCAAAAGGGGCTAAAATATTGTGTGTGCCTAGTTCATTTA
>SXXA01000148.1 GCA_005791325.1 Actinomycetota bacterium
CGAACCAATGGCAAATTGAACCATACCAACTTGATGACATCCCCATACCCACGGGCCATTTCAGCCCGATCTGATTGAAAAAGAGATAACAGCCAACTCGTCGCCCATCGGGGAAGCAAATCCAATAACACCACCCAACGATAGATGGCATACACCCCACCCCCATAATGCTTTTTGCAAAAATAAAGACCTCCCCGATACCCCTCCAAAATGGAACCTCTTCGACGGGTTCGAGTCGATAGCCCCCCAAAATGAATCATCGATGCCTGAGGAAAATACACCAAAGAGCGCCCTTGTTTCTGAATGGTTTTGCATAAGTCCAAATCTTCATTATAAAAGAAATAGGCCTCATCCAAACCACCCAACGTCTCATAAAAGGATCGCTGAAGCATGATGGCCGCACCGGCCAAAAAAGAAACCGAACGAGGACGATCCCCATAATAAGCCCATCGCATCAAAATGCTACCGGGGGTTTGTAACGACCCATCCCCATTTAATAGTTTAGGGGCCAACATCCCGATATCGGGGTGTTCATCAAAATAAGTCACCAAATCGGTTAAAGTGGATTCAAACAGCACAGTATCATTATTTAACAACATTAAATAATCACCGCTGGCCAACCTCGCCCCCGCATTATTACCAGCAGAAAAGCCCGAATTATACCCCATATTCAACCGAATCACTCGATGTTGATACCCATCTAAAATAGCACGAGAACCATCGGTGGATTGATTATCCACAACAATCACTTCAAATGGAAATGACGTTGTGGATGCCAAAACAGAATCCAAGCAGGCGGTTAAAAAGTGAGCACCATTATAATTAACAATAACGATACTTAATTTCATTACCCCACAACAATGTCAGCTGATTCAAAAATAGGATTACATAATAACCCAACGCCACGTTGCGTTGATATCACCCAATCCGATAACACTTGGTTGGCTTCAATCCCATCTTTGACATAAAAAACCCATGATACCGATTCAGTCACCACATCCACATCCGGTAATAGGGTTTTAAATGGTAAAGGGATCGATACACGCATGGGAACAGTAGGTTGTACCCGAATCACAATCGGCTTTTCGACCTCCGATTCCCAAGGCCCCACATTCATTGTAAAGCGTGATTTATTCGGATTCACCCACTCAAAACAAGCAGCAACCGCTTGCTGACACACCCCCACAGGTGCATTGGTAACAAAAGAAAGGGTGCGGTAACGACGAAGCGCAACCAGTTGGTCGGTATGGGATGAAATAATCTCAAACGCCGACATTGCATGTAAATCAGACTGAATCAAGCCAATGTAAACCGTTGTGGTCATAATAACTCCCTAAAGGCCACTATTAATTTTTCCCACGAAGACGTCCATGTCCGGTGTTTGAAGTGCCATGGCAATTGCCAATCAAAAATGGCACGTTCAGGATGGGGCATGATCCCCAACACCCGTCCCGAATAAGCGGTTATTCCGGCCACCGCCCCCCCATTGGGCGTAATCGGAAAATCGCCAGATTGCCCCCTCTCATCACAATACATCCAATGGGGCGTATCGGATAAGCGGGCCTCTAATACATGATTCAACACAAACCGTCCTTCTGCGTGGCTGGTGGCAATGGGCAACACATCATTTGGGGTAAAATAGCGCAATAAGGGGCTTTTTTCGGGATGAACGGGGCGAACATACACCCAATCACATACAAAACCAATTGATGTATGACCAGACATATTTTTGGCCATCCCCAAATCAATTTGATCGTGGTTAGATTCACTTAATAAGCCACTTTCAGCCAAAATTTGACACCCGTTACAAATACCAATCGATGGCTTACCAGATTTAATCCCCGCTGATAGTTGGGCCATAATGGGCAAATGAGACGCCATCACACCAGATCGCACCCGATCTTGGAAGCTAAACCCACCAGGCAACACATACCCACTGGCATCTTGTAGCAAGTCGGGCTCATTCCAACGAATAATCTTGGGGTTACACCCAAAATGAGATAAAACGCGGGCCGTTTCATATTCACAATTACTGCCAGGGAATTGAATAACCGCAACATAGGGCGTCATCGCTGTAAATCCCGCTCAACATTTACTGCCGCAATCATGCCATCACTAACGGCGGTTGCAATTTGGCGAACTTGTTTAACCCGAATGTCGCCCACCGCATAAATCCCTTTAACATTGGTTCGCATACACTCATCGGTTTGAACAAAACCACGGTCATCGACACTTAATGACAATGTCAAAATTTCTTTGGGAGGAATTCGACCCACATATACAAAAACCCCTTTAACATCAATCCAGGTATGTTGATCGGTCACCAAATTTAACACCTTAATTTTGTCGACTTTATCAATGCCAAAAACATCTACTAACTGCGAATCCCAGACAATCTCAATTTTGGGGTTGGATAAAATCCGCTCTTTCAGGGATCGAACCGCTTTAATTGAATTGGATTGATGAATCAGATACAAATGGTTTACATATTGAGACAAATATTCCGCAGCATAACAAGCGCAATTCCCCCCCCCAATCACGGCCACATCCTTACCCTGATAAAATGAGGCGTCCCCTTGTGCGTAATAAGACACCCCACGCCCCAAAAAAGTCGTTTCAAAGGGTTGGTCTAGTTTTTTGGGCTCCAACCCAACCGCAATAATGACCGTTTTGGTATGATAAAAGTGACCCGTATTGGTACGCACCACTTTAGAAAAATCGGAAATACTTTCAATATCTTCCACGGTTTCATAAGCAATTTGAATACCGTGTGCATCAATGTGCTGATTCATTTGTCGGGCCAAATCATCCCCAAATACCCCACCTGGAAACCCCAAAAAATTATCCACCCCATATGCCGTTGAGGCTTGCCCACCCGGAACTGCACGTTCAATTAATAATGTTTTAAGTTTGGCACGGCTGGCACACAGGGCGGCCGACATACCACCCGGTCCCGCCCCAATTACAATCACATCAAAATGATCATATTGAGCCGAGGTTTGACCTTCTTTTTGAGCTATCGTTTCTGAATTCATCGTTGACCTTCCCAATTTAATGTATCGGACGAAAGCACAGCCTGAGAGGAGCCGACGGCCGTTACCAATTTCTTTTTAATATCGATGGAAATACGGGTGCCTGTTAATAAATCTTGATTCTGCCATACTTTCGGTTCACCCGACAACCATAAAATCTGATCAACATGGTGATAAACACCCTCCTGTGCAGTGGCTCGAATATCATCATACGTGACATGAATGGGCCCCAAAAGTTCAATGCGATGGTCTTTAGGCAAGGCCAGAGCACGCTCACAAGTGGCCTGCAACCCGCCTTTTTTAATCACAACCTGATTCAATAGTTCCACCCGACTCATCGATTGATCATACGACCCCGATTCGGATGTAATTTGAACATCCCCTTGCGTCATAACCAAATCTTTAGTAACGAAAATTCGTCGTTTTTTAACATCATATTGAAACGACTCAGCCTTAATGGATACCACATCCGGTTTGGCCTGAACCCCGCCAGTCATGACCAGCACCATGGCTAGAATGAACGCCTGTATTAACATTTAAAATGAGCTTTAACAGCAATCGTTCGATAATCAAAAATACGTTGTAGCATCCATCGAACAAACGGCAGTGCGAACTGACCCATTACCCCAAATGGAACCACATACCGAACCGTATCCGTCATTTTGGTTCCACCCGGAACCGACTCAAATGTGTGAGTATGATGCCAAAATGAATAAGGGCCTTTGAGCTGTTGGTCAATAAATCGATGGGGAGGGGTATAATCGGTAATGAGAGTGGTCCATCGGGTTGGAATACCCATAATTCGTAATTCATAATCAATTAACGCTTGCTTCTCCATTACAATGGGTGCGGGGGTCAAAATAGTAAACCCCAAAAAAGGGGGCGTTAATTGAGACAGATTCTCAGGAACTGAAAAAAATGGAAACACATCCTCAATGGGATGGGGAATGATTAACTCACGATAAAATTGTTGAATGGTCATTGTAATCCTGCCGATTTTAAGATTCGATCAATCATCACGGCGGCTTCTGCACGGGTAAGGGGTTTATCTGTTGGGGAACTAGCCAACCATTGGGGTGGGATTTTAAGACGAACCGCTTGTAACTGAATGGCCTCCGGAGACTGGGGCTGAGACACCGAACGAAATGAATTGATAAGGGTCAATAAGGCCACCGCAAGCTCCTTTTTGAAAATAGTAGGTCGATTAGTCCATTTTGGCAAACCGGTTAAGGGTTTACCCAATACAGCCGCCAACTTGGATAGTGTTCCCATGGCCATATTACCACTTAACACAGCGGATGGGAAAAACAAACCACCCGATGTCAAATACCCTCGACTCAAGGCCCATGAAATCTCATCTTTTGCCCAGTGGGAACGAATATCCGTTGGGCCAACCGATGGGGTTTCTGAAACAGATTCAATTGAAGATGGCATAGGGCGAAACATCGATGGGCTTCGATCGGGATTGGATGCCAACGGATCCTTGGATTGGGATAGAAATGTGTCGTCAGTTTGGTTGGCTCTGGAGATAACGGGCACTGACGTCACAAGGGGATCAGGGGAACGTGGTTCAGGTGGTGAAAACAAGGTGGTAAATAAGGCAGAAGCTGATGGTTGGCGCCAGCCAATACCCAGCCCCATCATCACATCTTGGTTGGTATTAACACTCATTGTACCCGAAAATACCACATTGCCAACGGGATATTGCAAGGCCACCGTTCCGACCACCCCCATTTTACTATACGCATTGCCGGCTACGCCGATCCCCCACTCAGCATGAATCGGAAAGCCAAATGAATAGGGGTAATTAATCAATGCCATGTATCCCAAACTGGTACTTTGAAACTCTGGTTTTTCAATATGAAACAAGGATGCACCAGCTCGCCATTTAAAAGGACCCATGAAATCAGAAGCAATATCAACCCCTACCTGATACCCAATATCGTTTTGACCCTTAATGGCCAAAGGATAATAAAAATGAGTATGAATCGCATTGGCTAGAAGCATCCCACCCATTCCCCATGTCATACATAACCATGAGATATACCTCACTGAATCCCCTTTAGTTGGGTGTTAATCCATTGGTATGTGCGGGTAATTCCCTCGTGTAATGAAAATGAATAATCCCAATTTAAAACCGATCGAATGAGTCGATTGTCTGAATTGCGACCACGAACCCCCAAGGGGGCATCCAATATATGGCGGATGGAGACCGGTTTATTGGCAACATTGGAAACAATCTCAACCAACTGATTAATGGTAACCATTTCTTCAGAACCAATATTAACCGGCCCCAAATAATCAGACTCCATCAGGCGAAGGGTCGCCTCAATGCAATCATCGATGTACAAAAAAGAGCGGGTTTGATGACCATCTCCCCACACGTCAATTTCGCCACCCGATAATGGCAACATTGCAATTTTACGACAAATGGCGGCGGGGGCCTTCTCTTTTCCACCCTGCCACGTTCCAAGTGGGCCAAAAATATTATGATACCGTGCGACACGCACTGCAATGCCATAATTTCGATAATAGGAGGCATATAAACGTTCACTAAACAACTTTTCCCATCCATATTCGGAATCAGGATTAGCCGGATACGCGCTTTCCTCCGAACAAATGGGATTATCAGGATCCAATTGGTTATATTCTGGGTAAATACAAGCCGAACTAGAATAGAAAATACGGGTAGCAGTAGGGTTGGAAGAATGGGCCACACAATCCAACACATTCAAATTAATTTGGGCTGAATTATGCATAACATTAGCATCATGCTCACCCGTAAAAATATACCCTGCCCCACCCATATCCGCTGCAAACTGAAAAACCCGATCAAATTGCCCATCCGGCAAACTCAGTGCTTGCTGAACCAATTCATGGCGACGCAAGTCCAAACACAAAAATTCATCGGCTTGAGAAGTCGAAAAGGCAGGGGGAACCAAATCTACCCCCCTTACCCAATGCCCCCGAGCCTTTAAGGCTTCCACCATATGCCCCCCGATAAACCCACCCGCACCACACACTAAACTTCTCATGGAACCCCTTTCAAATTGGGGGGTCTCATCACCCATTGTTAAGACAACCTCATCTTTGAGGACAAATAATCCCGATTCATCCGAGCAATATTGCTAACACTAATACCTTTGGGGCAAGCCGCTCCGCATTGGTATTCATTCGAACAGTTGCCAAACCTTTCTCGATCCATTGTGGCCAGCATTTCCAGAACCCGATTCTGACGCTCTGGCTGGCCTTGGGGAAGCAATGCAAAATGGCTGACTTTGGCCGACACAAACAACATCGCCGATGCGTTGGGACACGCCGCCACACAAGCCGCACACCCGATACATTGGGCGGCATCCATGGCCAAATCAGCATCTTGTTTGGGTATCAGAATGGCGTTGGCATCGGGGGCTTGCCCTGTTTTAACGGATACATACCCACCTGATTGAACCACGCGGTCAAATGCGGATCGATCCACTACCAAATCACGTAAAACGGGAAGTGCTCGAGCACGATATGGCTCAATGGTAATGGTATCCCCATCTTGAAATTGGCGCATGTGTAACTGACACATGGTGGTTTTGCGTTGCGGCCCATGGGGTTGCCCATTTACCACCGCCCCACACATGCCACAAATCCCCTCTCGACAATCATGATCAAACGCAATGGGGTCTTCACCCTTCAATAACAATTGTTCATTTAATACATCTAACATCTCTAAAAATGATGCATTTACATCGACGGTTGGGACCTGATAGGTTACGAATTTCCCGGATGCATTTCCACTTTTTTGACGCCATACCTTCAACGTCAGAGAAATTGTCTTGGTCATTATTTATAACTCCTTTGGGATAAGGGGACCTCTTCAAACGTTAACGCCTCTTTATGTAATACCGGCTTAGACAAATCCCCCGAAAAGGCCCATGCCGCCACATGGCAATAGTCGGTATCGTTTCGAAGGGCTTCTCCTTCTTCGGTTTGGCTTTCTTCTCTAAAATGACCGCCACACGATTCATTCCGCTCAAGCGCATCGGTCACCATTAGTTCAGCAAATTCCAAGAAATCAGCAACCCGCCCTGCTTTCTCGAGGGTTTGATTGAGTTCGGCCCCACTACCTGATACCATCACCGATGCCCAGAATTCATCCCTAATTTCGGGAATTTTATCCAGTGCACGTCGCAATCCCGCTTCAGATCGAGACATACCACACTCATCCCAAACCAACAAACCCAATTCACGATGAAACGAATCAACCGATCGACTCCCCTTAATCGCCAACAATTGGGAAATTCGATCCCGTACCAAGGTTTCACATTTCTCAAATTCAGGATGTCGACTTGATACCGGATCCAATGGCGCCGTAGCCAAATAATGGCCCAAGGTATATGGCAATATAAAGTACCCATCCGCCAAACCTTGCATTAATGCACTGGCACCCAAACGATTGGCCCCATGATCGGAAAAATTGGCCTCACCTATAACATGCAAGCCTGGAATGGTGGATTGTAAGTTGTAATCAACCCACAAACCTCCCATGGTATAGTGAATGGCGGGGTAAATTTTCATGGGGACTGAATAGGGATCTTCACCCGTGATACGTTCATACATTTCAAACAAATTACCGTAACGTGCTTCAATGGTTGATTGCCCCAATCGCTTGATGGAATCGGCAAAATCCAAATATACCGCCAACTCGCCATTGACCCCTCGGCCCTCGTCACACACCATCTTAGCATTGCGTGACGCAATATCGCGTGGCACCAAATTCCCAAAGCTTTTGTATCGGGTTTCTAGGTAATAATCACGCTCGGATTCGGGAATATTGGATGGTGAACGGGTATCCCCCGATTGCTTCGGTACCCACACACGACCATCATTTCGCAAACTCTCGCTCATGAGTGTCAACTTAGACTGGTACTCCCCATGCACAGGAATACAGGTGGGGTGAATTTGGGTAAAACACGGGTTGGCAAAAAAGGCACCCTTGCGGTGGGCCCGCCATGTGGCCGTAACATTACACCCCTTAGCGTTGGTTGACAGATAAAAAACATTCCCATAGCCACCGGTAGCCAATACCACCGCATCGGCCGCAAAGGATTCAATTTCACCCGTTACCAAATGGCGAACCACAATCCCCCTGGCCCGACCATCTACCACGACCACATCCATCATCTCACGACGGGTAAACAAACGAACCGTCCCCTTGGCCACCTCTTTCATCATGGCACTATACGCACCCAACAATAATTGTTGCCCTGTTTGCCCCTTGGCATAAAACGTACGTGCCACTTGGGCCCCCCCAAAAGATCGATTGTCCAGCAACCCCCCATATTCACGAGCAAATGGAACCCCTTGGGCCACACACTGATCGATAATATTGACGCTAACCTCACTAAGGCGATGAACATTGGCTTCACGAGCTCGGAAATCCCCTCCCTTAACGGTGTCATAAAACAAGCGATAAACACTATCCCCATCGTTTGCATAATTCTTGGCCGCATTAATTCCCCCTTGTGCAGCAATACTATGGGCACGACGACTGGAATCCTGAAAACAAAATGACAATACATTGTAGCCCATTTCACCCAAACTAGCCGCAGCCGAAGCACCCGCCAAACCTGTCCCCACCACAATAACGGTGTATTTTCGTCGGTTAGCAGGATTCACTAATTTCATATCAAAGCGATGCTTGGTCCATTTTTGATCGATTGGCCCCGATGGAACCCCTGATTGCAAGGTTGTCATAATGATCTCCTAACCCCCTGTTACACAACTAGACTGCATGAACATCATATAAAAAGGAATGGATGCAAAACCCACTGCAATGGCAATTCCCAATACCAAACTGACGCGTTTAATAATAGGGGTGTATCGGACATGGTAAAAACCAAACGTTTGCATCACACTTTGAATGGCATGGGTTAAGTGGAAGCCAACCGCAGTCATTCCAATTACATAAAATGCAACCCGAATAGGATTTTGAAATGAGTTATATACCAATCCATATAGCTCCATTGCTTGACCATTTACAATGCTATTATGGCCAGAATGGTCGGCCAATGTATAATCCAACAAATGAAAAATCAAATACAGCAAAATAACCGAGCCGGTGTAGGGCATCAAGCGTGTTGCCCATGATCGCTTTATAACAGATTTGACGACTTCATAGGATTGGGGGCGAGCCTTTCGATTGTCAATTACCACCATCGCCGTAAACACAATATGAATTAAAAACAACGCAATAAGTCCCAAGCGCGCCATCCACTTAATGGCACCTAAGTTCTCTAAAAACTCAGCGTAGGCATTAAAGGCATCAGGCCCCTTATAAATTAAAAAATTCCCTGATAAATGAAAAATAAGAAATAAAATTAAAAACAAACCAGTGATGGCCACTACTTGTTTTTTTCCAATAGAGGAAGATGCCATTATAACGACTCCTTTTAGATCGACAATGCGTCGGTGAGGGATTTAACAGAATGAGCAGACTGCTTCAGTGCCTCCGCATCAGCAGGGGATAATGGAACCGTCACAATACTTTCAACACCCGACTGACCCAATATGGCTGGGACACCACAATACAACCCATCAATGCCATACTGCCCAGTTGCATACGCACAAACCGGTAATAATCGCTTGGAGTCAAGCAGAATCGATGACACCATTGCAACCGCTGATGACGAAGGGGCATAATAGGCGGAACCTGTTTTAAGGTACTGAACAATTTCAGCCCCACCATGTCGGGTACGATGATTAATTTGTTCAATGATATCGGATGATAACAGTTCAGTAATGGGAACACCGTTTACCGTGGAGTAGGCTGGAACCGGCACCATGGTATCCCCATGACCGCCCAAAACCATAGCCCTCACATCTTTAATGGAACATCCAACCGCCTCAGAAATAAAACGAGCATATCGAGAAGAATCCAATACACCCGCCATTCCAATCACTTTAGAGGGATGGAAGCCCGACGTTTTCCAAGCCAAATAGGTCATGGCATCCAAAGGATTCGATACCACAATAATAATCGCATTGGGGCTACGAGATGCTGTTTGCTCCACCACTGACCCCACAATACCCGCATTGGTTTTAAGTAAATCATCGCGGGACATGCCCGGCTTACGGGCAATACCAGCTGTAATCACAATTACATCCGACTGTTCCGTTTCGGCATAATCGGTGGTACCCACAATCGAGGTTTCAAACGATTCAACCGCAGCAGACTGCATCATATCCAACGCTTTGCCATGGGCCAACCCATCTACAATATCCAGCAACACCACATCGGCCAATTCTTTTTCAACAATTCGCTGGGCAGCGGTTGCTCCCACAAATCCGGCTCCAACAACGGTCACTTTTTTATTCATTATTGACTCCTAACCATAAAATAGTGTGATTTACGATCCAAAATCCACGGTTAATTCAAGACAAGTTGGTATTATCTTCCTCAGAAGTGGGTCTTGTCAATTTGTACCCACCACCAATTCAAGCACGCCCCCCCATCACGCCTTCCATCAATCGACTAGATAGCATCCGGATGGGGCGCAAAATCAATGACCCACGTTTTGACCACCACCCCTTTTTGAAAGGGCAATACCAACCAATCCCCCACCTTAAACTGGGTAATGGGTTCCCCCAATAGGGAGGTGGCGCCCATTAGTGTAATGGGCTTAATCTGACTGGTTGGATTTAAGGCCATCACCGGCTCGGAAACATCCCCATTGCGTCGGGCCCTCATCACCAAATGGGAACCTGACTGACTGTCGGTAATATGGCCTACAATCGCATTGGGGCGAACACCGTCTCGCTCTTGATCTGTACTATTTCCACGAAAAAAACCAGGTAATTGTGGACGGTCTGATTCTGTCTGCAATACCCCCATTGCATGACGAATATCAACCATTCCCAATTGGGGGGCTTGATACACCGATAACGCCTGTTCCAAATAGGCGTCCGATTGCCCACGGGCATCAATTAACCACGATCCCAATCCCAACTCACGTAGCACGTTGATATCCCGTAACAAACATCGATGAAAATAAGCCAACATAACGGTACCATGCTCCGATTGCCAAAATGTCAGTTTTCGACCTGGGTACTCTGTATCCACCCCTTCTACCCGTGAGTCAGTAAAACCATCCAGATACGAGCGCTTAGACCATTGCATTAAGACTGGTCCCTGAACCAAACATTCTAGCGAGTGTGGCTGATCAATTTGAGCTAACACTGAAGCCGGCACATCATTGGATACCGATTGTTCGTTAACCTGCGTGGCCCAAAACGAAATGGCGGCTTGTGAATGGTTACCGATTTCAACGGCCAATGTCACCTTGGTATCCGGATCCACACTACGCACCCAATCGATTAACCCCACATCTTGAACCCGAATATGACGAATACCAACCTGACGGGCGGTTTGAATGGCATGTTCAATAGCCTGTTCGTTGCTTGAATGAGCCAAAATATCAATATTGGCCACCCATTCAATGGACGAATCAAGGCTGGTAAGGGTTTGATAACGTTGTAAAATAGAATCGTTCCCTTTTTCAAAAGTGCGACATCCCACCGATGGATGATCAATGATAATTCGTTTCACCCCATGCCGTAACAATTGAATAGCTCGTGGAACCGAATGGGCAAAACTAGTTAACACCGGCAAAGCTGGATCTAACAACATATCACATCCCCCGATACCCACGAGCCAGGCATCCAAACCAAAGCCCCAGGGTTGGCTTGTTCAATGGGTCGATTGTGTATATCCCATAATGACGTTACCTGGCATTCCGTTTCACCCAAAGGGGTAAAAACCCGAATCGATTGGCCAACCCGAAATGGTGAGCGAGATTCAATTAATGATCGATTTTGATGTTGAAATTGAACCAATCCCAATAGTTGACGGGATTTTTGAGTGCCCCCATCTTGGGTATTGATACTATCTCGCAAATCATTAAACCCCCCACCTGAAAAGGTGCGATTGGATACCCTTGATAATTGGTCAGCATATGACTGTCGAAGGGTATCAGAAAGAGGGGTGTGGGGGGGCAATTGAGAAAGAGCTGTGAGGGCCTGGCGATACACATGGCACGCATTGGCCACATAGTGGGTGCTTTTCATTCGACCCTCAATTTTAAATGAGGTAATACCCACCTCAATGGCACTCTGTACCCAATCAATCGCCATTAAATCCCGTGCATTCATCATATAGCGGTCATCAGATTGGGTAGGGGTATGCAAATGATATGAATGGCGGCAACTTTGTACACAGCCTCCCCGATTTGAATCACGACCAGCACTGTAATTGGAAATAACACATTTACCTGAATAACTCGCACACATGGCACCGTGGATAAAAACCTCTAATTCGGTATCCACATGATCTTTAATAGATTGACAGTCTTGTAAAGAGGTTTCGCGAGCCAAAATCACCCGTTTAGCCCCCAAATTTACCCATCGTTTGGCAGCCCTCCAATGGGTGACACTCGCTTGGGTAGAGACATGCAAGGGTATATCCGTGTGATGCAATACCCGTTCCGCTACCGCCCAATCAGACACAATCACCGCATCGGGGCGAATGTCGTTTAAAAAATCCAAATGAGGGATGAGGGCCCGCAAGTCGCTATCGTGGGCAAACCCATTTAATACCACATATATTTTTTTGGAAGCCTCATGCACCCGCTGAACCGCCGCTTCCAATTCAGGATTGGTAAAATTTTCGGCATATTTACGCAAGCCAAATACTTTGCCTCCCACATACACTGCATCAGCACCAAATCGCAATGCAACATGCAATTTGTCCCAATTTCCAGCCGGTGCCAATAATTCCGGACCCATGAAATTATTCGTAAAGTTGGGTAATGGAACGATGTTCGTGATTGGCCAAAATGGCTTGGGCCAATAACGGGGCAATGGATAATACCGTTAAGCCATCAAAGGTTTTGTTCGGGGGAATGGGAATGGTATCGGTAACCACCACTTCTTTGAATCCTGCCGAAGCCAACCGTGCCACCGCCGGACCTGAAAAGACCGGATGGGTAGTTGCCAAATAAATATCGTCATTACACCCATGTCGTCGCAATGCCTCTAACCCCGATGTAACCGACCCACCCGTATCCACCATATCATCAACCAATAAAATGGTTTTACCATTCACATCGCCCACAATATTAACAATTTCCGCCACATTGTGCGATGGGCGGGTTTTGTGCATAATCGCCAGTTCGGCGCCCAACCGATCACTCAATTTTTTGGCAAATTTGGCACGCCCCGCATCGGGGGCCACCACCACTAAATTGGGTAATGACTTGGTTTTAAAATAAGATATAAAAATAGGGAGCGCCGTTAAATGATCAACCGGCCGTGAAAAAAAGCCTTGGATTTGATCGGCATGCAAATCAAGTGTAATCAAGCGATCGAACCCCACTGCGGATAATAAATCTGCCATCACACGGGCCGAAATGGGTTCACGGGGCGCAGACTTTTTGTCTTGTCGGGCATACCCAAAATGAGGAACCACCACATGAATCGCTGAGGCCGAGGCTCGCTTTAATGCGTCAATTATTAAAAATAATTCCATATAGTTGTCGTTAGGGGCATCCGAAATGGTTTGCACCACATAGACTTGTTCACCCCGAATGGATTCATCCACACGGGCGTAAATTTCACCACAGCTAAATCGGGATAATGACATTTTACCCAACTGAACCCCTAATTCATGGGCAATATTGGCGGCCAATTGGGGATGAGAAGAACCGGAAACGAGAAGTAAGGGCGACTGTGTTTTCATGGTTCCGAATTATAGTCACTCGAGTGAGAGGCCGTCAAACGATTCAATACACGTTGAAAAGCATCTTGATCGGACTGAACCCAAATCATCACCCGATCGTTTACCGAAATTTGCCAACGACCCTGATGGGCAGGACGAATGGAAATACGTTGGGATTGGGTGGGAGTGGCAAATGTAATGTGCAATGGGGCTGTTTTCGCCAAGTTCGATGGTGACGCCACACGCAATTGGGCCAGTTGATCGAAAAACGACTGAACCAATTGGGTATAACGGGTTGTACCCTGCATAAAATGCCCCGACTCATTTCGATAAAATCGATGGGTGTAACGGGGGGTTTGAATCGAAAGCCCCGTGATGCGCTGGGTATGCAGCAGCTGAAGGGGGTACTCTGGTGGGGTCTGTTGTAACAATTGCCCAATCATATTGCCCATAATCGGAACCACACTCCCCCACTCCGATGTGGATAGTTGTTGAAAAATAGCTGTTGGATATTGAACCCCATAGGTGATGCGGGTGTCATTAATGGAAAGGGTAAGGGTGGAATCCCAAGATTGAACCGCTGTTCTGACCTCCCCAATGGTGGAGGACTCAATGAGTCGCAACACCCCCAACACCCGCTCGGGGTCGATCATGGCCGTATTGGATACCCACCATCCGGTCACGGGTAATTGGGTCAGGGTAAGCATGGATGTAGCACCAAAGGAACCCGACGGTGTCACCCGAATCGATACAGATTGGGCATATTGTATCCCGCTATTGCGATACAATTGTCGATGTTGAAGTGAAAATAATGGAGGTGTCCAATCATACACCAAGCCCGTTGGAACCAACATCCATTCTGTATCATTAAATTGAACCATGGTTTGCATATCAGGACGGGATTCGCCAATTCGAATATACCGATTCCCGAATCGGCCCGACAAGGTAATGGTGGCATGGGGGTGCCCAATGGCAGGGGAACCCGTGTGGCGGCGTGTAACGGGAAAAGCGGATAATCGAGATACCCAAGCCGCGACCTTGTCTGGATCGAGTGGAAACACCGACTGGGAAGATGCCGATAAAATGGGGTGTAATCGAATGGTGTAAGTGGTGTCAGGGCGATTGGTTTGAACACGAATAAGGCGAATATCAGCGGGGTTGGCCACCCTAAAAGTGGGAGATTGGGCCGATTGACGCAACCATGCCGCACCGGCAAAACACATCAACGCCACCCCCATCGGAACCCCCCACTGAATGAACAGGGGTTTTAATCGGGTTAATGGAAAGCGAGTGCTTATTTGACTTAGCATGGTTAGGAGCACACCTTTGGCTGATTTTGGTCGATTACTTGCACCCGACGTGCCGATAATAACAACCGGTGTTTTAGAAACGGGTATTTTAGAATGGATTCCGTTGGGACTGGGGAAGAGGAAAACGGTGGGGATACGGATAATGCTACCGTTGGGGCTTGGATGGATTTTCCTCGAACTCCCAATTGGAGGGCGGATAAGGGATGGGCACCAAACGGATGAAGTGACACCCTCGGTGGGAACTTGGTCATGGCGCAGGTGGTTGAAGAGGACGATTTTGAAATAGTCGATTGGGAAGTAGCAAACCCCAGCATAATAAGCCTCCTAAAATTCCACATACTATCATTAAAGCACCCCACCATCGAGGGGGTGGCGTCATGGATGGCGTCGGTTCCATGGTGGCAAGGGGGCTATCGATGACCCACCACCACAGGCGAGCACTGGGATGGGTGGGGGATAATGAGGAAATCCACGTATCACCAGCAATGACCCGAACCCGGCCCTTGCCAATGGATGCTTGTAATACAAGGGGGAATCGTTTCGGAACACCCATGGGGGTTGGAGATCGGTGATGATGAATGCGACTGGGCCAAGCCAATGTACGCGTCCACGCTACCAATTTAAAAGGGGAATCGGCATCAACCTTTAAACCAAGTGGTCGATTGAATACCACACCCGAAGGCCCTTGGTTAGACTGAGCAACGCAGGCCCCATCTTGGGATGAATGGGGGCAAAGAATAGCCCCCACAGGGGTTAACCCCCAGTCAGATAAAACACTGGGAAAGGGGCTATCGGGGGTAAGGATGACTGTCCAGTAGCCCCCCAATGTGACCCATGCCTTCAGTTGGGCCATGGCCGTCTCGGACCAAATGGCAGGAGGACTTACGCGGTGTGAGGCCGTGGGGAGCCAGTGCCCGCCGGATAAGGTGTGAAATGCATCAAGAACCGGTGGTGGTGGGGAGGAGCTGCCCCACGATACCCACCCTGCGTGTGGGGGGGTTAACAAGGTTAGAACGGCCAATTGCCACCATTGGGGATTCCCTCGCAAATCAGGCGGGAGTCGAACCAGTTGGGGGGGTGTAGAGGGGTGCTGAACCAGCACATCACCAGACTGAATAGGTGGTGTATCGATGTGTTGTGAATCGGAGAATGATTCAATGGAAAAATCCGGATCCAACACCCCCCCCTTCCCACCCACAATAGCCTGTTTAACCAATGTGGCAGCTGCTTCATCAAGTGAGCCTGCCGTGGCATACAGACGAATACGGGTATCCGGATGGGTTGAAATGGGGGGTAATTGCCCCGCCATCCAGAGTGGAAAATGGTGAGAAGGAAGCGAGATAAGGATTGAGATAAAGCCCATCATGATCCATGCGGTAGCCGTTAAGAATGGGGAAGCATCCCGTCGATGAGAAAGCGCCAAGTAGGCCCCTATCAAGGTCATCCCCGTTCCCCCCACCCAATAGCATAGGTCGTGTATGGAAAGGGTTTGTAATTGAGGCAATTGAAGGTGGGTTAATATCCCCCATTCGCGCCAAAAAAGTCCCGGAATATTGATCCCGATAACATTCCATATCCACAATACCAACAAAATAGCCATCGCCCCCATAGTGGCTCTAACGGTTGATCGAATGAGAGAGCCCATCAAAATGGCCACGCCCATCGAAAGCGCCAAGATACCGCCCAGTGTCATTTGAATAACCCATATGGGGGCGGCATCCAACCACAAAATACCCATAAGGGGTTGCAGAAGTAGCATGATGGCCATCCAGTGTGCAAAGAAAAAAGCTACAATGAGTTGCCACGATGGGTAGGCACTTAAGCGATAGTGGGTAAAATCGGGTGAGGTCATACGACGAATGGGGTCGATGGTAAGCAATGGCAAGGCTAAAAAGGCCCAGGTGGTCAAGATAGACGGCCAAATAGGTAGATGGAGTGGCCAAGCCGTGAGCATGATTAGGGTCGCAACCAATCCCCACCAGAGTAATAAGATAGGGGGAATAAAGGACCGTGAAAGGGCCATCCATTCGGTATATATCAGGTTTAACATGGCAACAAAACAGGTTGAATGGATAAAGAAAGGGGAAGTGAGGTGTGGGAAGCGATCACCCATTGGGTATGGGGATGATCGGCAATCCAATGGAATAAGCGGGATTGCTGGGGTTCATCAAGGCCGGTGGTGGGTTCATCCAATAGAACCAGGGCGGGTTGGGTGATGCAAGCCAAAGCGATACCCAGGCGTTTTTTTGAACCAAACGAAAGGGTATGAATACGGGCGGTAAATAAGGCTGATAAATCGAGCATATCCATTAAATCAGGTGGGAGATGGGGGGGGCGGTGTTTTAAAACACACGCACGGCAGAGGGCATCATAGACGGTTAAAAACGGGGGTAATGCGGGGGTATCGGCACACCATCCGAGTTGGGAAAAAAAGGGGATAGACGAGATGGGTTGTCCATTCCAAAACAGATGCCCTTGATAGGGTAGGAGTTGGGCCAACGTGGTAATAAGGGTGGATTTCCCCGACCCATTGGGTCCTTGAATATGTAATACGGGAGGGAATGGGGTATGGGGGTATTGAATGGATAAGTGGTGAATGACGCGTTGTCCACCTCGATAGACGGTGAGTTGGTGAGAAGAAATCATCGGGACAAAGACAATCGGGTGGTAACAAAACCTTTGGCCTGCATGGTTTCGGTGGCCATAAATAATGAGAGTTGTTGGGTGGCGATGGAATGGTTACGATGGGTAACTTGTACACCTCCGATTAGAATGAGTTGTTGAGAGGTATCATCGAGGCTCATTTGTTGAGCGGTCATTTGAAGGCTTGGTTGGGTAAGCTGAACGTTGCCCAGCCAAATGGTACGATTGGAGAGCCAATCGATGGTGCATGAATCGGCGACGATGCGCAGGGGTTGTTGCCGTAATTGGACCAGTAGTGGGTGGCGGATGGTGGTAGGTGCTTGGTGAAGACCCGCCCAATTTGATGCGGTCATAATAACACGTCCCATGAGCCTAGATTGGGTAGGAGTCCATTCGATGGTATTGGCTTGAAGGGTATAATTGGGTTGCGAGAATATGGCGTTGGTAAAATATAGGGTATCTTGTCCTTGGTTGGGAACAACCCGCAATTGGGAAGCGGTAAGGGAGAGAGGAAAGCGTGAGAAACGTTGGATGCGCCAGTGAGGGTGGTGCGAGGTGGTGGGGTATCGAATAGCAGAGAGTCCATTCAGGCATTCCATAACCCCCGTGGACATATCCAGAGTGAGTCGGTTACCAGAAACCATAAACCCATTGATGGTGGCAACATAAGCTTCAATGGAGGCCAAATTGGTGGCATGGTGTAGGCGAGCGACACCAAGGGGGCGGATGGTATCGGTGCCTCTGCGAATGGTAATATTCCCTTGCAATTCGGTGTATGATTGGGCATAGGTCATTTCATCCGATTCGATGGTATTGGCTTGAAGGGTATAATTGGGTTGCGAGAATATGGCGTTGGTAAAA
>SXXA01000149.1 GCA_005791325.1 Actinomycetota bacterium
ACTTGCAACCATGCGGATGATCGCCCAATCTAATGGCTTTACAAAACGCAAATTAATCACTTCAATGGTTAAATGGTCGGTTTGATGAAGGGAAATAGCTGCCTTGGTGGCAGGCCACACCAAAGATCCATAGGCCAAAATCGCCACATGGTTACGAGGGGCATCCCCAAATCGCCCCATGGTTTCTGCAACCCCTTTCTGAATCGGTAGGGATGTGCCTGTATCATCGGGTGCAATGGCGTCTTTTGAATACCGATAGGCCACGGGTGACTCACACAGAACCGACCAATCCATCATGGCTTTTAACTCAGACCCATCTTTGGGGGCCATCAACACCATATTGGGAATGGACAATAAATAGGCAATATCAAATACCCCATGATGAGTCGGGCCATCCTCACCAACCAGCCCAGCCCGATCCAACGCCATCATAATGGGTAAATTTTGGATGCATACATCATGGATAACCTGATCATAGCCTCGCTGTAAAAAAGTAGAATAAATGGCCAATAAGGGCTTAATGCCCGCACGTGCCAATCCCGCAGCAAATGTAACGGCATGCTCTTCAGCAATTCCCACATCAAACAACCGGTCTGGGAACTCCGATGCAAATTGGGTTAAGCCACTACCACCAGTCATAGCCGGCGTAATGACCGCCATATCAGGATGGTTTTGAGCCAATTGAATGGCATGGGCACCAAATACAGAGGTAAAGGTGGCTGGCTTGGGCGAAACAGAGGAAGATTTGGGTGCGATGCCATGAAAGTTAACAGGGTCATTTTCGGCCTCGGGCATTCCTTTCCCCTTTTTGGTAATAACATGCACCAAAATGGGACCTTGGTAACTTTTGGCATATCGCAACGCTAATAACACCATTGCCAAATTGTGGCCATCAATGGGGCCGAGATACTTAAATCCAAATTCCTCAAATATAACGCCCACCTTTTCTGTTACAACAATATCTCTTAAGCGTAAAATTAAACGATCGATGGTGCGGTTGAGCGGTTCACCAACCTTGGGGACACGATTTAAAATTTGTTCAACTCGTTTTCGAATCATATTATAAGATGGGGAGGTTCGAATGCGTGTGATGGTGTCTGACATGGTACCAACTGGATGAGAAATGGACATGTCATTGTCATTTAAAATACATATAAAATTGCTCTTTCCAATCGACTCAATATTATTCATCGCCTCAAATGACATACCACCAGACAACGATGCATCCCCCAAAATGGCCACCACATGATTCTTAGATTGGGTTAAATTGCGTGCCACAGCCATCCCCAATGCAGCGGATAAGGCAGTGGATGCGTGACCTGCACCAAATCGGTCGTGTTCACTTTCATCTATTTTGGCAAACCCTGCCAAGCCGTTGTCTTGACGAATGGTAAACATTTGATGCAAGCGACCCGTCAACATTTTGTGAACGTAGGTTTGATGAGAGGTGTCAAATACCAGTTGATCAATTGGGCTTTTAAATAATGTGTGTAAGGCGACCGTTAATTCAACCACCCCCAAATTAGATGCCAAATGCCCGCCGCATTTTTCGCTGATTTGAATCAGGCGATCCCGAATTTGCTGACATAGCTCGGTGAGCTCCAACAATGAAAGTCGGGGCAAATCATGTGGTAATGATAAATGATCTAATTGAATATCCATACAATAATAAATGATACCGCCATCCCTAGTAAAATACCAACCAAGATTTCAATTTTAGTATGCCCCAACGACTCTTTTAAGAATGGGATGGGTGGATCAGGATCAATTTGATGCTTTATTTGATTCAAAGCCGATGCATGGCGCCCCGCATTATATCGCACCACATGGGCATCATGGATAACAATAAACCCCAAGACGACCGACACAGCAAAGGCTGGCGAATCAATGCCTTCTGTTAATGCAATCGCCACCGAAAGTGCGGTTACCAATGCCGCATGGGAAGATGGCATGCCACCTGCCGAACTTAATAATGCCCACTTCAATTGCTTGACTTTGACCAGTTGTATAATGACTTTTAAGCACTGCGCCACCCCCATGGCAGACAACGCCGCTAATAAGGCCGTTGACATCAGGAATCCCTCACCAATCCGAACGATACACAAGAGGCCAATAAATCCGTGCACATGGGCAATTCGGACAAGGCAGCTAGGGCGCGATTGGCACATGTCATCATTTCATTCTTAGCCCCTTCCAATCCATACATCGAACAATAGGTCAATTTGTTCTGTGCCAGATCCTTTTGGGGTGTTTTGCCCAGCTCATTGCCACCAATGACATCCAAAATATCATCGCGTATTTGGAATAATAGGCCCAACTCTTTGCCAAAGTGAGCCAAGGATTTGAGGTGTTCTGGGGTTGCACCCGCCAATAATGCCGGTATGGATATGCCCGCTTCAATTAAAGCCCCTGTTTTGAGTCGATGGATGGTTTCAACCACAGTTGCCGAGGAATGGGTTGATTTTAAATCCAATACTTGACCCCCAGACATTCCAGTGACCCCACAGGCCAATGCAAATCGGCGAATGGCATCCAATACCAATTCTGGTGAGAAAGGTAAATTGGCCAATAATTCAAAGGCACAAGTATTGAGTGTATCACCTGCTAAAATGGCAATATCTTCACCAAACTGAATATGGCAGGTGGGTCGCCCTCGCCGCATGGTGTCATTATCCATGGCTGGCAAATCATCATGAATGAGGGAATAGGTGTGCAATAGTTCAATGGCAACTGCAAACGGAAGAATTGCAACAATATCCGTAGAATACATCTGAAAAGATGCCAATGCCAACACTGGGCGCATTCGTTTCCCCCCATTTTGAGCGGCATACTTCATCGCATCCATTAATACCTGACGCTGATCCGAAAAAGACTGATTTAAATAGTCATGGATCGCCAACTCAATGGCAGGCAACTGGTGTTGGGCAAAATTAGTATAAAGGTTGGGGCTAATCATCTTGCGTCTCCCAAGGTGCTTCTTTATTCAATATTTTTATGTTTTGTTGGGTGACTTGCAATCCCGCCTGTAATGATTTACCAACTAAAATAGCACGTTTATAAGATGCCATAGCCAAATCCAAATCTTGGGTTGACTCCATGGTTTCCGCAATTTGTTTGAGTTCGTTAAATAGATCTTGTAATGAGTGAGTCATGATATAATATTCGCTGAAAATGTCCCGTCATGTAACTGAATCGATACAATATCACCCGTTTTTACATGATGAAATGAGGATACAACTGAGCCTGAATCTTTTCGAACAATACTATACCCTTGGGTTAATTTTCGCAACGGGGATGAGGCTTCAATAATACGCAACTGGGTTGATAGGGTATCCATCGCAAGATGGGTGTGGTGGGCCAAGCAACGCGCCATTTGGGTGCCATATTGTAACAATGAATCATGGTAACGTTGCCAAAGGGACCCCACCATATGCTGAATATGTTGACCCAATAATGGATAGGCTTGAATCAAGCGTTGCGTGGGCTGTGCCAAATAATGGGCCGCAGCGGTTGGGGTTGCCACATAATGAGTGGCTGCAAAGTCGGCCAAGGACCGATCGGTCTCATGTCCAATTGCGGTTACAATGGGCGTGGGGGAGGCATGAATAGCCCTACAAAGCCCTTCATCATGGAATGGCAATAAATCATCGGCTGACCCGCCACCTCTGGCAATTAATATAACATCACACCTTGTTTGCTGGGCGAATTGAATGGCGTTGATGATGTCTCTTGGGGCACCCAGCCCCTGCATCAGGGTTGGTATAACCACTAATTCCATGGATGGGGCCAGTACCGACAAGCTACTAACAATATCCGATAGTGCCGCGCTGGGGGATGCCGTAATAATGGCCATTTGATTGATCCAATCTGGCATTCGATTATTTGAGTTAAAAACACCCTCGTTTTTTAATCGGCTGGCTAGTTGTTTTAGTTGTTCTTCCAGCGATCCACTGCCCAATGGCAGCGCGTAAGTGACTTGAAATTGTAAGGTTCCCTTTTTTCGGTAAAACTGAATACTTCCTTTGGCACGAATCGCATCCCCCGTTTTGAATGGAAAGTCACGGAAACATACACAATCAATTTTGGCATCACCATCTGTTAAATAAAAATAGGTTTGTTGCCTTGTATGCATGGTTTTAATCCCACCAATTTCACCCGTAACCCATAGTTGCTGAAAGGGTTCCGCATAGGCAAATAACTCAGAAATCAACCCATTTAGTTCCGTTACCGTTAAACTCGACTCGGGTGAGAGCGGTGCAAAAATGGGTATCATATATTAACACTTGATGAAGTTGTCATTTTAGGTTTTTATGACGCTTTATGAATTTGGTCAAGGAGATATTGTGAGTATCGGGATATTTGATTCTGGATTGGGTGGACTGTCAGTATTAAAGGGGATACACCAACTGTTGCCATCGCATGATTTATTTTATTTAGCAGATGCCGCGTTTGCGCCGTATGGCAAGCAACCCCCATCCGTTATATTAAATCGTTGTGAGGTAATGGCCAACTTTTTATTGAGCAAGGGGGTGGATTTGCTCGTTATCGCTTGTAATACCGCAACCTCGATTGCGGCTTCAACCATACGCTCTTATGTATCGGTGCCCGTAGTGGCGATGGAACCAGCTCTAAAACCAGCCCGATTACAGTCGGTTAGTAAAAAAATTGCCGTATTGGCCACCCCGCACACATTAGCCAGCCAGAATTTGTCGGATCTGATTCTTATGATGCCAGATATAAAATGGCAGTTGGCCCCCTGTCCAGGATGGGTAGAGGCAGTTGAGAATGGGGAATTTAATACCCCAAATACCCATTCTAAAATAGAGGCCGTGATTGCCCCATTGCTGGAATTGGGTGTGGACACTTTGGTTCTGGGATGTACCCATTATCCTTTTTTGACACCCGCTATTAAAGAAATGTACCCCCAATTGGGCGTCATTGATTCAACGGATGGGGTGAGCCGACGCGTGGCACAATTGGTGGGTGAGTATGGCATTAAAGAAGGAGCAGGGATCGTGTGGGGCGGATGTAGTCGCGTCGATCTCACTTATTACAAACGAATGCAATCGTTGGGCATACACCGTATAATGGATGAGGTATTTTAGATGGTTTGAAGCATGGTGTGATTGGGCATGTATAACTATCTAATAGTCCATTGGGTGCTTAAGGAGGAATAGGGTTGAAGCGTATTATCGTCAGCTTAGTGTTGGCGCTCATAACCGGTCTGTTGTGTGGCGTTGGTTTTTTGGGTTGGCTGGCCAATCAGCCATTGTCAAAGACCCCACAATTCCGAGTCATTTACATTCCCCATGGATCGTCGACCAAAACCATTGCAACCCTACTCGAAACTCAGGGCCTCATTCGATACCGATCACTATTTTGGGTATTTGCCAAAGTAACACGAAAAGAAAGACTCATTTGGTCGGGGTATTATAATATGAGTCCGCATTTTAATTTTTTGGAGGTATTTAGGGTCTTAACCGAACCAACCCCTTACAGCCGACTCATTCGCATTACCATCAAAGAAGGTCAATCCTTACATCAAATCGCCACTTTATTAGAATCAAAGGGATTAACCAATGCCAATCAGTTTAAGTCCTACATTCAACAGGATGCCAAATTCGAGTTTTTATCCACTTTTGAGTGGCTAGAAAAAATCCCCACCAGCAATTTAGAAGGCTTTTTATTTCCAGATACCTATTTATTTCCACCCATGGCCTCC